>NZ_JBNAZM010000011.1:0-121005 GCF_051195215.1 Arhodomonas sp. AD133
CGCCGATACCGCTCAGGGTGCCCACGCCAGCGCCACCTGCTACTCGCTGATCGAAACGGCCAAAGCCAACGGCCTTGAGCCCTCAGCCTACATCGACCACGTGCTGGCGCGCATCGCCGAGGCCGATACGCTCGAAAAGCTGGAAGCGCTGTTGCCGTGGAATGCCGGGTTACCCGCTTCGAAAAAAGTCGCCCAATACGACTGAGGCAAGAGCGTCGATTTAACGGCGCTTACGGTAGAGGTTCAGATAGACCCGCGGTGTGGTGGTCGGTAACTTGCTGATATCCCACGTCCATGCCGAATTCGGCTGCTCGGCTTCGACTCGCGGGATGCGGTGACGCTGGGCGGGCCGTTGAGCCCGGCGCTCGATGACCTGGCGATCGGCCCGCAGGACGCGGTAGATCGTGGACACCGACGCCAGTATCCGTCCGGCGTTGAGCTCATGGGCGTGGACCACACGGACGCTGCGGTCCTGGTTGGCCTCGCTATTCAACAGCGCCTTGATCTGGTCGCGCTCCTCGCCACTCAGCTGACGCGGCTGCACCTGAGGCGCAGGGCGTCGACGGTAGCGCTTCGCCCTGGGGTAGGTGCCGGTCCGCGACAGGCGTAGCGCATCGCAGGCGAGCGCGCGCGGCATGTTCGGGGAGCGCTGACCCAGGACCCTCATGGCGAGCTCTCGCTGTTGTGGTCCTCGATCAGCGCGAAGAGCTTTTTCTGCAGATCGACAAGCTCCTCCGCCCGCTGTGCGCGCTGCTCCGCCTTCGCCTTCTGCCGCTTGAGCTTCTCAATCTCCCGGTCCTTCGGGTCCCGGGCTTTGCGGCCGCCCTTGCCCGGCTCCAGGCCCTGTCGACCCGTTTCACCGAGCGTGCGACGCCACTCGGCCAGCTGAGCCGCATACAGGCCGTTGCGGCGCAGCCATGCGCCCTTCTCGCCGTGTGGCTGCTGCTCGTGCTCGCTCAGCAGTCGTTGTTTCTCGGCTGCGCTGAACCGCCGGCGGGTGCGGCGCTCCAAGCTCGGCTCGGTCAGGACTTCCTCGTTCTTCGTCACAGCGTCTTGCTCCTAAGTCAGTGCCCAGATGTTACACACGTTCCTCTTCGGCTACTGTCGGGTGTGACGTTGACACTCAGGGACGTGCCGGGCGCAGAGATGTCGGCTGCCGAGTGCAGCCGACCTACGCGATTTCCTGCAGCGCGCTGTCGCGCGCGAACAAGGCGGCGTCTTTGCGTGGGGAACGTCACACGCCTGTGCCACCGTCGTCGCGGAGATGCCCCAAACGATTGCCGAGGCCATTGGCTCCTTCCCGGGCCGTAGACATTGTTCCGGAGATCGCGGGGCTTTGACGCGGTGGTACCGCGTCAAAGAATGGGAGCTCCAAACATGAACGTCGGCGACCTTGGCCGTTATACTGCGAAGCTCGCTGTTCGCAGGAGGCCGCATGCGCCATCGATACGTTTGGATCGCGCTCGCCCTCGCCGCCGCGCTGGCACTCGCCGGCTGCGGGCGCAAGGGCGATCTGTACCTGCCGAGCGAGGACCCCGAGCAGCCCGCTGACACCGCCTGATATCGAGGAACGATCCCTTATGCCCTTCGAGCTCCGCAACGGCGAGCGCTATGTCGAGGACGTGCCGCTCGCGGCCATCGCCGACGAGCACGGCACGCCCTGCTATGTCTACTCGCGCGCCGCCATCGAGGGCGCCTGGCAGGCGTTCGACGCCGCCTTCGCCGGACAGGATCACCTGATCTGCTATGCGGTCAAGGCCAACTCCAACCTCGCCGTCCTGAGCCTGCTCGCGGAGCTGGGCTCCGGTTTCGACATCGTCTCCCGCGGCGAGCTCGAGCGCGTGCTCGCCGCCGGTGGCGATCCCGGCAAGGTGGTATTCTCCGGTGTCGCCAAGAGCGAGCCGGACATTGCCCGCGCCCTGGAGGTGGGCATACTCGCGTTCAACGTGGAATCCGAGTCCGAGCTCGAGCGTCTCGACCGCCTCGCCCGGGCCCACGGCGTGGTGGCGCCGGTGTCCCTGCGGGTGAATCCGGACGTGGACGCTGAGACCCACCCCTACATCTCCACCGGGCTCAAGGAGAACAAGTTCGGCATCGCCGTCGACCGCGCGCGCGAGGTCTACCGCAAGGCCGCCGCGCTGCCCGGTGTCCGTGTGGCGGGCATCGACTGCCACATCGGTTCCCAGCTCACCCGCGTCGAGCCCGTTGCCGACGCGCTCGACCGCCTGCTGGTTCTGGTCGACGAGCTCGCCGCGGAGGGTATCGAGCTGGAGCATCTGGATATCGGCGGTGGCATCGGCATCCGCTATCGCGATGAAGCGCCGCCCGCGTTCTCCGAGTATGCCGGAGCACTGCGCGAGCGCATCGGCGACCGGCCGCTGAGGCTGCTGCTCGAGCCTGGACGGACCCTGGTGGGCAATGCCGGCGTGTTGCTGACGCGTGTGGAATATCTCAAGAACAACGCCGGTCACGACTTCGCCATCGTGGACGCGGGCATGAACGACCTGCTGCGCCCGGCGCTCTACCAGGCCTGGCAGGCCATCGACCCGGTGCGCCCGCGTGCCGATGTCACGCCGCGGCGCTACGACGTTGCCGGCCCGGTTTGCGAGAGCGCGGATTTTCTCGGCCGTGACCGCGAGCTCGCGCTGGTGGAAGGGGATCTGCTGGCTGTTGGCTCCTGCGGGGCGTATGGTTTCGTCATGGCCTCCCAATACAACAGCCGCCCGCGTCCGCCGGAGATCCTGGTGGACGGAGAGCGCGTCCATGTAGTGCGAGAGCGTGAAGCATGGTCGGCGCTATGGGCTGGCGAGCGAGCGCTGCCGCGGGACTGACCGGAGCATCGCACAATGGCCCCCAGCGACGCCCCGCTGCTGCTGCTCGTACCGGTACTGATCTTTTTCGGCTGGCAGCTGTGGAGCCGGCTCGTACGCGTTGCCCGCGTCGACGGCGGTCGCCAGCGCCTCAGCGCACGCGCGGTGATTGCCGGGCTCGCGCTTGTGGCGCTTCTCATCTACGCATTGGTGCGCTGACGGATGTCACTATGCAGGAATTTCGCTTCGCCAAGATGCAGGGGCTCGGCAACGACTTCATCGTCATCGATGCGGTCACCGAGCCGGTCAGCCTGACCGGCGCGCAGGTTCGCGCGCTCGCCCATCGCCGGCTGGGGGTGGGCTGCGATCAGGTATTGCTCGCCGAGGCGCCGAGCCGCGATGACGCCGATTTCCGCTACCGTATCTACAATGCCGATGGCAGTGAGGTGGAGCACTGCGGCAACGGCGTGCGTTGTCTCGCGCACTTTCTCCGCCGGCGCGGCCTCACCGAGGCCGATACCCTGCGTATCGAGACCGTCAACGGCCTCGCGACGGTGACGATGCAGGCCGACGGCATGGTGCGCGTGGATATGGGCATGCCGGTGCTCGACCCCGAGGCCATCCCGTTCAATGCCCGGGAGCAGGCGGTGACCTATCCGCTGCTGGTGGATGGCGCGCAGCTCGAGATCAGCGCGGTTTCCATGGGCAATCCCCATGCCGTGCTGGTGGTCGACGACCTGGACCGGGTACCGGTCACCGAAATCGGGCCCCATATCGAAGCGCACGGCGATTTCCCCAACCGCGTCAATGCCGGCTTTCTCCAGGTCGTCGACCGCGGCCACATTCGCGTGCGTGTCTACGAACGGGGCGCGGGCGAGACCCTGGCGTGCGGCACTGGGGCCTGTGCCGCGGTGGTGGCCGCCCGCCTGCGCGGGCTCGTGGACTCCCACGTACGTGTCGACCTGCGCGGTGGCACGCTGGTGGTAGACTGGCAGGGAGGAGACGAAGCCGTGTACATGACCGGTCCGGCCGTGCACGTTTTCGACGGCGTCATGCCGCTGCCCCCGGCGGAGGGAGAGAGCACGCGATGAGCGAGCACGCCGAGCATGAGCGCGACATGGACGAACAGGAGGAGCGTCGCATCGCCGACTATCTGGCGGCACACCCCTCGTTCTTCCTGCGTCACCGGGAGCTGCTCACCCAGCTCGAGATCCCCCACGATGTGGCGCCCGCGATCTCGCTGCTGGAATACCAGGTGGAGATCCTGCGCGACGACCGGCGCCGGCTGCGCGCTCGCCTGGACGATCTGTTGCGGGTGGCCCGCGAGAACGACCGGGTCTCCGAGCAGCTTCACCGCCTGACCCTGGAACTGCTCGAGGCCCGTGGTAGCGAGAACGTGCTGGTGGCGCTCGGCGAGCTTCTACGCAGCGATTTCCGCGCCGATTCGGTGGAGATCACCCTGCTCGGAGACGCCCTGCCCGAGCTCAATATTCGTCGATACCCTGCCGACGGCAACGAGGCGCGACGCCTGCGCGAGCTCTTCCGCGGGCAGCGCCCGGTGGTCGGCCGGCTCACCGGCGAGCAGATGCAGGCGGCGTTCGGCGAGATCGGCGCGGAGATGCGTTCCGCGGCGGTGATCCCGCTGGAGGACGACCCGGTGCACGGCCTGATCGCCATCGGCAGCCACGACCCTCAGCGCTATCGTGGTGATCTGGGGACTGTTTTCCTCCAGCGTCTCGGTGATCTCGTGGCGAGGCAGCTGCGTCTCGGGCTCGACGGCGATGGCTGAGGACGCGTTCGCCGCGGGGATCGCGGCGTTCGTCGGCCATTTGCGCCATGAGCGCGGCCTCGCCGCTGCCACTTCCCACCACTATCGCCGGGATCTCGAGGGCTTCGCCGCGCACTGCCGCAAGGTCGGGTTCACCGACTGGGCCGCGGTGGACGCGGGTGTGGTCCGCGACTACATCGCCGCGCGTCACCGCAGGGGCCTTGGCGCGCGATCGCTCGCACGTGTCCTCGCCGCCATCCGCAGCCTCTATCGCTATCTGCTCCGTCAGGGCGCGGTGGCTTACGATCCGGCAGCGGACATCAGCCCGCCCAAGGTGCGCCGGCGCCTGCCGGAGACGCTGGCAGTGGACGAGGCCGCGCGCCTGCTCGACGTGGAAACCGGCGACGATCCGCTGGCGCGGCGCGACCGGGCGCTCTTCGAGCTGGTCTACGGCAGCGGCCTGCGCCTCGCCGAGGTGGCCGCGCTGGACGCCGCGGACGTCGCCGGCGACCCTGATAGCCTGCGTGTTACCGGCAAAGGCGCGCGTACGCGTATCGTGCCCGTCGGGCGTTTCGCCCGACAGGCGGTACGCGCCTGGCTCGCCGTGCGCACGAGCCTGGCGCCCGCGGACGAGCCGGCGCTGTTCGTCAGCCGCCGTGGCCGGCGACTCGCCCACCGCTCCATCCAGCAGCGGGTAAAAGCCCTCGCTCGCCAGCAGGGGCTGCACCGGCCGGTACACCCTCATATGCTGCGCCACGCCTTCGCCACTCACCTGCTGGAGTCTTCCGGGGATCTGCGCGCTGTCCAGGAGCTTCTCGGCCATGCCAATATTGGAACCACCCAGATCTACACGCACCTGGACTTCCAGCATCTCGCCGAGGTCTACGATCGCGCGCACCCCCGTGCGCGACGGCGCCGGGGAGACGCCGCCGAGGGTGAGTGATCGGGTGTCTACAGTCATGGCGGCGCACGGCGTGGGCGTGGCCGTGCCCTCCTCGCGCTATCGCGAAACCCGCCGCCCGGAACTTGAAACCCCGAATTCAGCCCCCCACCGTTGTACAATCGCCGCCCGATCGCCATACATCCAACGGTTCTCGGAGTCCGACGTGGAGCAATTCGAAGGGACAACCATCCTCGCCGTGCGCCGCAACGGCCGGGTCGCACTCGGCGGCGACGGTCAGGTGACGCTCGGCAACACCGTGATGAAGGGGAACGCGCGCAAGGTGCGCCGGCTCTTTCACGACAAGGTCATCGCCGGATTCGCCGGTGGCACTGCCGACGCCTTCACGCTGTTCGAGCGCTTCGAAGGGCAGCTCGAGAAGCACCGCGGCAACCTCACGCGCGCGGCGGTCGAGATGGCGAAGGACTGGCGCTCCGACCGCGCTCTTAGGCGGCTGGAAGCGCTGCTGGTGGTCGCCGACGTCGAGACGACGCTGATGATCTCGGGCAACGGCGACGTCATCGAGCCCGAGCGCGACCTCATCGCCATCGGCTCGGGCGGTGCCTTCGCCCAGGCCGCCGCCACCGCGCTCGCGGACAACACCGAGCTTTCGGCGCGCGAGGTCGTCGATCAGTCGCTGACCATCGCCGCCGACATCTGCATTTACACCAACCGCCACCTCACGATTGAAGAGCTGGGCGAGTGACGCCGGAGCAGCAGCAACCATGTCCGAGATGACCCCGCGAGAGATCGTCCAGGAGCTGGACAAGCACATCATCGGCCAGGCCGAGGCCAAGCGCTCGGTGGCCATCGCGCTGCGCAACCGCTGGCGCCGCATGCAGGTCGACGAGAGCCTGCGCGCCGAGATCACGCCGAAGAACATTCTCATGATCGGTCCCACCGGTGTGGGCAAGACCGAGATCGCGCGCCGGCTCGCCAAGCTCGCGCGCGCGCCGTTCATGAAGGTGGAGGCGACCAAGTTCACGGAGGTGGGCTACGTCGGCCGGGACGTGGAGTCCATCGTCCGCGACCTGGTGGACAACGCCATCAAACTGACCCGCCAGGAGGCGATGGAGCAGGTGCGCGTCAAGGCTGCCGACGCCGCCGAGGAGCGCATTCTCGATGCCCTGCTGCCCCGCGCCCGGGGCTGGGAGCAGGACGACCCGAGCGCCGAGTCGACACGGCAGAAGATGCGCAAGAAGCTCCGCGAGGGCGAGCTCGACGAGCGTGAGATCGAGATCGAGCTCAACGCCCAGGGCCCCAGCGTCGACATCATGGCCCCGCCCGGCATGGAGGAGATGACCAACCAGCTCCAGAGCATGTTCCAGAACATGGGCGGGCAGCGCACGAAGACGCGCAAGGTTGCCATCCGTGAGGCGCGCCAGCTCCTCGAGGACGAGGAGGCCGCCAACCTCGTCAACGAGGAAGAGGTCAAGCAGGCCGCTATCGAGCGCGTGGAGCAAAACGGCATCGTCTTCCTCGACGAGATCGACAAGGTCGCCAAGCGCGGTGAGAGCGGCGCTGGCGGCGACGTCTCCCGCGAGGGTGTGCAACGCGATCTGCTGCCACTGGTGGAGGGCTCCACGGTCTCCACCAAGCACGGCATGGTGAATACCAACCACATCCTGTTCATCGCCTCGGGGGCGTTCCACCTCTCCAAGCCTTCGGACCTCATTCCCGAGCTCCAGGGGCGACTGCCCATCCGCGTGGAGCTCGCGGCGCTGTCCGTGGAGGATTTCGTGCGCATCCTCACGGAGCCGGACGCCTCGCTGGTGCGCCAGTACCAGGCACTGATGGGTACCGAGGGGCTCGATCTGCAGTTCTCCGAGGACGGCGTCGCCCGTCTCGCTGAGGTGGCCTGGGAGGTCAACGAGCGCACCGAGAACATCGGTGCCCGCCGCCTGCACACTGTCATGGAGCGGCTGCTGGAAGCGATCTCCTACGAGGGCCCGGACCGCAGCGGCGAGACCGTGACCGTCGATGCCGCCTACGTCGATCGGAACCTCGGCGATCTGGCGCGGGACGAGGATCTCAGTCGGTACATCCTTTAAGAGGGGAAAGTGAAAAGTCGCAAGTGACAAGCGGGTACCCCGTCTTGGCACTTTGGACTTGCCGCTTGATACTCGGCCTATGCAGCGTCCACCCCGCACCGACACCGGGCGTACGCCCACCGAGATCCGCCTGCACCGCCGCTCGGCGGTGCTCGAGGTGGCCTTCGACGACGGCTCGCGCTTCGAGCTGCCGGCGGAGTATCTGCGCGTCTATTCGCCGTCGGCGGAAGTGCGGGGCCATGGTCCCGGGCAGGCAGTGCTCGTCACCGGCAAGGAGGACGTGGCCATCACCAGCGTGGAGCCCGTGGGCAACTACGCCGTGCGCCTCGCCTTCGACGATGGCCACTCGTCGGGGATATACTCCTTCGACCTACTCTACGATCTGGGCGCGAACCGGAACCGCTATTGGCAGGAGTATCTCGACGCCCTAGCGGACGCCGGGCATCGACGCCGGTACAACCCCGACGAGGATTAACCCGTGACGAGCGGCGTGTCCAAGGACACCGATACCACCGATTTCGGCTACCAGAACGTGCCTGTGGCGGAGAAAACCCGCCGCGTCGGCTCCGTGTTCCAGTCCGTGGCCGACCGCTACGATGTCATGAACGACCTCATGTCGTTCGGCCTGCATCGCCTGTGGAAGTGGCAGACGATGCACTTCGTCGGCGCCCGCCGCGGACATCGGGTGCTCGATCTCGCTGCCGGCACCGGCGATCTCACCCTCGCCCTCTCCCGCCGGGTCGGTTCCGAGGGGCGGGTCGTGTGCTCGGACATCAACCAGGCGATGCTCGCCCGGGGCCGTGATCGGCTTATCGACGAGGGGGCGGTGGGCAATATCGACTACGTTCTTGCCGACGCCGAGCAGCTTCCCTTTCCGGACGAGAGCTTCGATCGGGTGACCATCGCCTTCGGCCTGCGCAACGTCACCCGCAAGGAGCGCGCCCTGGATGCCATCCGCAGGGTCCTTCGGCCCGGCGGGCACCTGGTGGTGCTGGAGTTCTCCCGTCTCTATGCGCGTCCTCTGCAACCGCTCTACGATGCCTACTCGTTTCACGTGTTGCCGTTCATGGGGCGGGTCGTCGCCGGCGACTCGGCGAGCTATCGTTACCTCGCCGAATCCATCCGCATGCACCCGGACCAGGCCACGCTCAAGTCGATGATGGAACAGGTCGGCTTCGAGGACTGTGATTACACCAATCTCTCGGGCGGGGTGGTGGCGATCCACCGCGGCTACGTCTATTGATCCGATGGTGGCGATTCCCGGCATGCTCCAAAGTGGCCTGATGCGTGTTATCGAGCACGCGCTCAATCGCGTACTGCGACTCGATCCGGCAACGCCCGAACGGCTCGCGCCGCTGGCGGGTAGAACCCTCGCGGTACGCCTGGTCGAGCCCGCCGTGGCGCTGCGCGTGTACTTCGAGTCCGACGGTTTGCGCCTGTTGCAGCCTGACGAGCGCGCGGCCGACGATGCCGAGCTGGAGGCCACCGCTGCCGGCCTGGCCGCGTTGGCCCTTTCCCGCGGCGAACGCAGTCGCGACGTCACCTTTCGGGGCGACGTGGGTGTCATTCAGGAAACCCGCCGACTCGTCGCCGAGCTCGACGTGGACTGGGAGGAGCAGCTCGCCGGGATCACCGGCGACATCGTCGCCCATCAGGTCGGCCGCGGTGTGCGTGGCGGCCGTGACTGGCTGCGCCACGGCGTGGAGACCTTCATCACCAACCTGGGCGAGTATGTCACCGAGGAGCGGGGCCTGATTCCGCCGCTTGCCGAGATGGAGGCATTCATCGCCGACGTGGACCGCCTGCGTACTGACAGCGATCGTCTCGAGGCCCGTATTCGCCGCCTGGAGCGCGCCCGCGTCGGGGAGGGGGGCGCGTGATACTGCGGCCGGGGCTGATCCTCCGCCTGTTCTACATCAATCTCATCCTGATCAAGCACGGTCTGGACGAGGTCATCCTTGCCACGCACCTGTTCCGGCCGCTGCGTTTCCTCGCCGTATTCATGCCCTGGCGCTGGTTCCGACGCCAGCAACCACCGCGTGGCGTGCGTATCCGCAACGCGCTGGAGGATCTCGGCCCGATATTCGTGAAGTTCGGGCAGATTCTCTCCACCCGGCGCGATTTGTTGCCATCGGATATCGCCGAGGAGCTCGCACGGCTGCAGGACCGTGTACCGCCCTTCCCCAGCCGGTCCGCACGGACGATCATCGAAGAGGCGTACGGCACACCGCTGGAGGAAGTCTTTGCCCGTTTCGAGGCCGAGCCCCTGGCCTCAGCCTCCATCGCCCAGGTGCATGCCGCCGAGCTTCACGACGGCCGGGAGGTGGTGGTCAAGGTCGTGCGTCCGGGCATCCGCCGTACCATCGACGGCGATCTGCAGCTGCTCTACACGGTGGCCCGGCTCGCCCACCGCTACTGGCGCGAGGCGCATCGTCTGCGCCCGGTCGAGGTGGTCAAGGAGTTCGACAAGACCATCCATGACGAGCTCGACCTCATGCGCGAAGCGGCCAACGCCTCCCAGCTTCGGCGCAACTTCGACGGCTCCGATTTGCTGTACGTGCCCGAGATCTACTGGCCCGGCACGCGCACCAACGTCATGGTCATGGAGCGCATCCACGGCATTCCCATCAGCCGTGTGGCAGCGCTGCGTGCGGCCGGCGTGGACCTCGAGGCGCTCGCCGAGCGCGGCGTGGAGATCTTCTTCACCCAGGTATTCCGCGACAGTTTCTTTCACGCGGACATGCACCCGGGCAACATCTTCGTCGACCCCAACGAGCCGGACACACCGCGTTACATCGCCGTGGACTTCGGCATCATCGGTACCCTTGGCCCGCGTGACCACAAGTACCTCGCCGAGAATTTCCTCGCCTTCTTCAATCGTGATTATCGGCGCGTGGCGGAGCTGCACGTGGAGTCGGGCTGGGTGCCGGCGGATACCCGGATCGACGAGTTCGAGGCGGCCATGCGCGTGGTCTGTGAACCCATCTTCGAGCGCCCCCTCGGCGAGATTTCCTTTGGTGCGCTTCTGCTACGGCTGTTCCAGACGGGGCGGCGATTCAACATGGAAGTGCAGCCGCAGCTCGTGCTCCTGCAGAAAACGCTGCTCGCCATCGAGGGGCTCGGCCGTGATCTCTATCCGGAGCTCGATCTCTGGCGCACCGCCAAGCCCTATATGGAGCACTGGATGCGCGAGCAGCTCGGCGCCCGTGCGCTCATTCGCAACCTGCGCACGGAATTGCCCAAGTGGGGGGAATACCTCCCGCAGCTTCCCGGCCGGGTGGACGCCGCGCTTTCGGAGGCCGGCGAGCTGCGCGAGCGCATGGCCGAACAGGAGCGCACCCTGGAGGGCCTGCGTGCCGACATCCGCCGTAACGGCCGGCGCGCCTTCGCCTCGGTGGTCGGCGGAAGCCTCGTGCTATCGGCGTTCATCGTCGCCGGGCTGGACGGCTACACGCCGGTCATGGTCACCGCCGGCGCCCCCCTGGTGAGCCTGATCCTCGGCGCACTCGGCGGCCTGTTCTGGCTCACTGCCTGGCCGCGGGAGTGAGTGAGAGTAAGTGGAAAGCTCCAAGTAGCAAGTCCCAAGCGGGAGAATGCCCGACACTTTCGACTTTCCACTTGAAACTTCTAACTTTCGTCTTCCACGACGCTGATCCGCCGGTTGTGCTTGCTCTTTTTCTGAATCTTGCCGATGCGCAGGCCCGCGAGCTCGCCGGTGCTGCGCACGTGGGTGCCGCCGCAGGGCTGAAGGTCGAGCCCGCCGATCTCGATCATGCGCACGGCGGTGTCGTCGCTCACCGCCGGGGCTTTCACCGTGCGTGCGTCCGCGAGCGCTGCCGCCACCTCGGCGCCGGTGTGCCAGCTGTGCCGCACCGGGCGGTCCGCGGCGATTTCCGCCTGTAGTCGCTCGTCCAGCGTCTCGCGGGTGAACACGCTCTCCGGTAGGTCGAAGTCCAGGCGGCTTCGAGCGGCGTTCACGGAGCAGCCGGTCACCGGCGCATCCACGAGCCCGCAGAGTACGTGCAGGCAGGTGTGCATGCGCATGTGGCGGTAGCGACGGTCCCAGTCGACGGTGAAGGCGAGCTCGGTGCCGAGAGAAACGGCCTGGGGGTCGTCCAGCACGTGAACCACGCGCAGCTTGCCCGGCAGGTAGCGGGTATCCCGGACCGCCAGCTCGCGGCCGTCCGGAAGGTGTAGCGTGCCGGTATCCCCCGGCTGGCCGCCGCTTTCGGCGTAGAATAGCGTACGGTCGAGGATGATGCCCTGGGGATGTACCTCGACCACCGTCGCCCGCCCCTCGGTGGCGTAGGCGTCCTCTTCGAACAGACGCTCCGTCGGGGTAACGGGGCTTGCTTGCGTCATCGCACGGTCCTTCCTGGCTGTACGGGCCGGCGCCGTTCACTGTATGGCAGTGCCGCCGGCCAGGCTCGGTGACAGACGTGACACCAGCCTACGCAGGTTTCCGTGACGATCAAGAAATTCTTTGTCACCCAGACACTTGTCGCCGGCGGTGACGAGTGCGGGGTACGTCAGCCCTGGCGGTAAGCGTCCAGTGTCGCCTCCATCGCCTGAGCGCATTCCATGAGCGGCTCGTCGGCGTCCGCCCCCAGATTCTCGCGGATCAATGCGGCCGCCGCGTGGCCTGCGCCGACGGCGAGGCAGGTGGCTGCCCGGGCATCTCCGGCGAGGCGTGGATTGCCGGTGCGCGCGAGTGCGTCGCCGAGCTCGGCGAGCCGGGTGGCGGCCTCGAGGATGGCCATGGGCGTGCGGCAGGCGTTCTCCAGCGCCGCCTCCAGGGCGCCCGAGTCTCCCCAACGCCGCACCTGCAGCACCGGGGCGAAGGCAACAGCGTCGTCTTCCAGCAATTCGAGCGCCTTTGCCTGCACATGCTCGGCCTCGTCCGCCAGCGCCGCGTGGTCGCTGCGCTGGCGATCGGCGAACCGGGCGCACATCGCCACCAGCGCGGCGGCCGTGGCGACGCCCATCGCTGCCCCCGCCCCACCGGCCGGGTCGGCGCGGCGGGCGGAGAGGGCGTCGAGCAGCGCCGGGACGGTTGCCGAGGACCAGCCTGTCGCGGATGCGTTGCGGGCAGCGACCATCAGAACAGCCCCGTGATTTCGCCGTTGTCGTCCACGTCGATACTGGCGGCGGCCGGTTCGGCACCGAGTCCCGGCATGGTGCGTATGTCGCCGCACAGTGCATAAACGAACCCCGCGCCGGCGGACAGTCGCACTTCGCGCACCGGCAGCGTCCACCCGGTGGGTGCGCCGCGCAGTGACGGGTCCGAGGACAGCGACAGGTGCGTCTTGGCGATGCAGACGGGCAGATCACCGTAGCCCTGGCGCTGGTAGGTGTCGATCTGGCGGCGTGCATCGGCGCTGAACGCCACCCCATCGGCGCCGTAGATGCGCGTGGCGATGCGCTCGATCTTGGCGTCGAGTGCCATTTCACTGGGGTAGAGAAACCGGAAGTCGCTGCCTGCTTGGGCGGCCTCGGCAACCGCCTCGGCGAGCTCGGCCGCTCCCGCGCCGCCGTCACGCACATGCGTGCATATCGCGGCACGGACGCCGGCGGATTCCGCGGCTTCACGGATCGCCTCGAGCTCGGAGTCGTAGTCGCTCGGGAACGCGTTGATCGCGACCACCGGGGTGACGCCGTGGGCACGGACGTTATCGATCTGCTTGACCAGGTTGGCCACGCCGGCGCGCACGTCGTCCGGGTTCTCGGCCTGCATGCCTGCGGGCAGGGGCTTGCCCGGAACGACCTTGAAGCGTCCCGAATGGAACTTGAGCCCGCGCACGGTGGCCACCAGCACCGCCGCATCCGGCACCAGGCCCGAAGCGCGGCACTTGATATTGAAGAACCGCTCGGCGCCCATGTCCGCGCCGAAACCCGCTTCGGTGATCAGGAAATCCCCGCCGCGGATGCCGATATGATCGGCGACGACCGAAGAGTTGCCATGGGCGATATTGCCGAAGGGGCCGGCGTGAATGAGTGCCGGCGTGTTCTCGAGCGTCTGCAGCAGATTCGGCTTGAGCGCTTCCTTGAGCAGAGCGGTCATGGCACCGGCGGCGCCGATATCCTCGGCGGTGACCGGGGCGCCGCGATGGGTGTAGCCGACCACCATACGGCCGAGCCGACGGCGCAGATCCACCACTGAATCGGCAAGGGCTAGCACAGCCATGACCTCGGAGGCGGCAGTGATCTCGAAACCGCTTTGCCGGGTGACGCCGTCCGTGCGTGGACCGAGGCCGATGACGATGCTGCGCAGTGCCCGGTCGTTTATGTCCGCGACACGCTGCCAGACGATGCTCTCGGCATCGAGATCGATTCCGCGGCGGTGATGGAGATGGTTGTCCACCATTGCCGCGAGCAGGTTGTGCGCGGCAGTGACTGCATGGATGTCGCCGGTGAGATGCAGGTTGATGCGCTCCATGGGCACCACCTGACTGTACCCACCACCCGCGGCGCCGCCCTTGATGCCCAGGGTGGGGCCCATCGATGGCTGGCGAATGGCGACCGTGGCGCTATGGCCGATGTGATGGAAGCCCTGGGCCAGTCCGATGGACGTGGTGGTCTTGCCTTCGCCCAGCGGTGTCGGTGTGATCGCGGAAACCACTACGTAGCGGGCCGGTGAGCGGCCGGCGAGGGCCTCGCGGGCGCGTAGATCCACCTTGCCCACGTCATGCCCGTAAGGTTCCACGTACGATGCGTCGAGTCCTAGGCGCGCGGCGATCTCCATGATCGGTCGTCGGTCGGCGCGGCGAGCGATCGTGAGGTTGTCGGGGAGTGGGCCGCCGGTCTGATCGGCCATGTAGTCCGGACTCGTCGCCATACCTGATTCCTCCTGCCGCGTGTGTGCCCATGGGGATCGCGACGATTGACATTATCCGCCGAGCCGACCGCCGGCGTTTGCCCGTCTGCGCCTTGCGTCGTGGTTGTGGCGACAATCCGCCCACTGCGTCCAACTATCTGTTTTTAAAGGAATTGTCGTTTCCTCACAGGGTGCTATACGTAAAAGACACAATCGATGTGAGCGAGGCATGCCGCTGACGGACAATTGCGTGCCGCCCCGGCGCAAGCAGCGCCGGGCCGTGGCGGGGATAAGGAGACATACACTCGATGCGGGCGTACATAGACAAGGGCAGGAACGTCGATGAACAAGGCGACGTCGCCACAGGGCAGCCACTATGACATTGGTTTCCTGCTGGTACCGGGTTTCTCGCAGATTGCGTTCTCCTCGGCGCTGGAACCGTTTCGCATGGCCAACCAGCTCGCCGACAGGCGCCTTTATACCTGGCACATACTGAGCTGCGACGGGGGCGCCGTGTCCGCGAGCAGCGGTCTGTCGGTGGCTGCCGAAACGGCGCTGGAGGAGCCTCTGCCACTGGATCTCGTCGTCGTCTGCGCGGGTGTCGATGTCCAGGAGTACTGCCATCGGGACATGCTTTCGTGGTTACGGCGCATGGCGCATCGCAACGTGCCCCTGGCAGCGGTGTGCACGGGTGGCTACGTGCTCGCGCGTGCCGGGGTGCTCGACGGCTATCGCTGTACCCTCCACTGGGAGCATATCTCGAGCATCCACGAGGCGTTGCTGTTTCCGGCGGTGGTGTTCACCTCGGAGATGTTCGTGCTCGACCGTGACCGCTTTACCTCCTCCGGGGGGGTGGCGCCGCTCGACATGATGCTGCATCTCATCAGCCGGCAGCAGGGGCCGGACCTCGCCGAGGGCATCGCCGAGGAGTTTCTCCACGAGCGTATCCGCGATGTCGCCGACCGTCAGCGTACGCCGCTGAAGGTGCGCCTGGGCAGCAGCCAGCCCAAGCTCGTTGAGGTCGTGACCCTGATGGAGGCGAACCTTCACGAACCTCTGAGTCTGGACGAGCTCGCCGGCCATGCCCACATATCGCGGCGTCAGCTCGAGCGGCTGTTCCAGCGTTACCTGGGCTGCCCCCCGACCCGCTACTACATGGATCTGCGCCTCACACGGGCGCGTCAGCTCCTGCAGCAGACGCAGATGCCGATCACCGACGTGGCGCTTGCCTGCGGCTTCGTTTCGCCGCCGCACTTCACCAAGTGCTATCACGACCGCTTTGGCTACTCCCCGAGCCATGAGCGTCACCGCCGGCGCGAGCGTCTGACCGCGCCGTTGATTCCGGCGCCACCCAGCGCTGGTGCGTCCCTGCGGGATTCGGGTTCCGAGTAGATGAAGAGAGGAAAGTGAAAAGTTGAAAGAGAAAAGCGGGGGAAAGCGGCACCGGCGCCACCCGCTTGAAGCGTTCGGCTTTACTAATCTTCTCAGAGGTATTGTCATGTGTCAGAGCGCCAGAGCGGTTCGGGGGCAAGGCGCGCTCGCGCCGGCGTGGCCGGGTCACGTCAAGCGAGCGCAACGCCGCCACCGGGCCGCTGTGGCGCTCCCTTCGGGCCGGACTGTGCGCCGATGGGGTCTGCGTTGCTCGCCGCTCATGTAGCCCGGCTACACCGCGCGCCTCGCGCCTTGCCCCATCGGCGCACAGTCCGGCTGACGCATGACAATACCTCTGAGAAGATTAGTAAACTTTCCTCTGGCAAATTCCGCTTCGCGGCATCCATCCTACGATTGCAGGCGGGGCATGATCTTGCGACTTCTAGCGTGCCGCTATAGTTGCGCGTTCGACGCGCTCGCTCACCACTTCCAGCCACCGCCACAGATAGCCCGCCATGCTGCGGCGTACCAGCATGCGCAGGGCCTCGTCGGTCCGCCACAGGATGACGGTCGCCTTGGCGAGGCGGGTTTGCGCGCAGGACCCGGGCGCGAAGCGACTGGGGTGCAGGTCGACAGGGGTACCGCGGGCGAGGAGGGCAGTGGCATCCGGGCCGGTTAGCTCGATACCGGCGTAGCTGCAGTCGGCGGCCGTGATCGCGGCGCGTTGGCCGTGCAGGGCCTCGGCAAGGGCCTCCCGGGGGGCGGCGTTGTCCGGGTCGGCGACCAGCAGCCATTCGTCGGGGCCCAGCCAGAGCAGGGTGAGCGGCCCGGTGCGGGTGAACGTGTTGGGGACCACCGCCAGCGGCGTGCCGGCAATTTGCGCCACGGCGTCGGTGAATCCCGATTGCTGCGCCGGACCACGCAGATTGAGCATGCCCCCCGGCTGCCACGGGGCGATCCGGGTCGAGTCCGCCGTCAGCGGTGTGACGGATGCCAGCGGCCGGTTGCGCACGGGCTCTTCGTTCATCGGGACCTCCCGCTCACGAGTCGTAGAACACCGGTTTTGTGACGGTTACCGGGATAACCCCGGTGTCCACGTCCCAGGCATGCAGACGCTCCCCGTGGCGCTCGCGCCCGCCATTGACCATGGCGAGGGCAAAGCTGCGACCGATTCGTGCGCCAAAGTAGCTGGAGGTTACCCAGCCCTCCATGGCGAGCGGCGGCTCGCCGGGCTCTGCGATGAGCTGGGCGCCTTCGGGGACGACGCGCTCGGGGTCGTCCGGCTGCAGCCCCACTAACTGCGGGCGGTCGGGACGCTGGAGCTCGGGGCGGGAGAGGGCGCGCTTGCCGAGGCAGTCCTTCTTGCCGCTGACGAGCCCCGCCATGCCGAGGTCGATGGGGCTCACCGAGCCGTCGGTGTCCTGCCCGACGATGATGAAGCCCTTCTCCGCGCGCAGCACGTGCATGGTTTCGGTGCCGTAGGGGGTGGCGCCGTAACGCTCGCCCAGGGCCATCACCCGCTGCCATAGCCACAACCCGTAGTCGGCGGGCACGCTTAGCTCGAAGGTGAGCTCGCCGCTGAAGCTCACCCGCTGGATACGTCCCTCGATACCGGTGATGCGGCCCTCACGGATGCTCATGAACGGGAAGGCCTCCGGGTCCAGCTCGATGTCCGTGCCGAGATCGTTTACCAGATCGCGGCTGTGGGGACCGGCCAGAGAGACCGTGGCCCAGTGATCGGTCACCGAGGTGAGATAGACGTCGAGCTCGGGCCACTCGGTCTGCAGCCATCGCTCCAGCCAGGCGAGTACCCGCGCCGCGCCGCCGGTGGTGGTGGACATGAGGTAGTGTTGCTCGCCGAGGCGCGCGGTGACGCCGTCGTCGTAGACCATGCCGTTCTCGTCGAGCATCAGCCCGTAGCGGCAGCGCCCCACCTTGAGGCTCTTCCAGCCGTTGGTGTAGACCCGGTTCAGCAGCTCCGCGGCGTCCGGGCCCTGGATGTCGATCTTGCCCAGGGTGGAGTAGTCGAGCACGCCGATGCCGCGTTGCGTCGCGAGGCACTCGCGGCGCACGGCGGCGTCCATGTCTTCGCCCTCGCGGGGGTAGTACCAGGCGCGTTTCCACTGACCCACGTCCTCGAAGCGCGCGCCGTGGGCGGCGTGCCATTCGTGCATGGGCGTGGTGCGCACCGGGTCGAAGCGCTCGCGCTGCTCTTCGGCGATGAGGGCGCCGAAGGTTACCGGCGTCCACGCCGGGCGGAAGGTGGTGGTGCCCACCTCGCCCACGTCCTCGCCGCGGAGCTCGGCAACGATGCCGGCGCCCACGATGTTGCCGAGCCGGCCCTGGTCGGTGCCGAAGCCGAGCACGCTGTAGCGCTTGACGTGCTCCATGGCCTGATAGCCCTCTCGCACCGCCAGTGCCAGGTCGGCGACCTTGACGTCGTTCTGCAGGTCCACGAACGCCGGGCGGTGGCGGCCAGCCGGTTCCGGGGCGCGCCAGAGCACGCGCAGGTGGCCGGGGCCCGGGTCGGCATCGTCCGCGTGTGGTGGCTCGAAGGCGTGGGCGGTGAAGCCTGCCGCGCCAGCGGCGGCAGCACCGGCCCGGGCGCCCTCTGCGATGGCCGCCGCCGGGTCGAAGGCGCCCCGGCAGGCACCGGCGCAGTGCACATGCACCGGGCCGTCGCCAGGCACGAACATGGCGTGCGTGGCGTCGTAGGCGACGGCGCCGCGCACGTGGGAGTGCAGGTGCACCGACGGGTTCCAGCCGCCGGAGACCGCCACGAGATCGCAATCCAGCCGGCGGGCATGGCGCCCGGCGAGATCGGTGATGGTGGCCGCGCTTACTCCGCGTGTGCCTTGGACGGCCGCCACCGCGGTACCGGCATGCACGGTCACGCCCCGTGCGCGTGCGGCATCGGCGAGCGGGCCCGGTTGCTCGCGGGCATCGGCGACGGTCACAGGGATCCCCGCCTCGCCGAGGGCGGTGACGCAGGCGTAGGCGCTGTCGTTGTTGGTGAACACCACCGCACGGCTTCCGGGTGCAACGGCATAGCGGCGCAGGTAGGTGGTCACCGCCGAGGCGGTCATCACGCCGGGGCGGTCGTTGTCGGCGAAGACGATAGGCCGCTCGATGGCGCCGGCGGCGACCACCACCTGCCGCGCCCGCACTCGCCAGTAGCGCTCCCGGGGACCACTGCGCTGTGCGGGTGGCAGGTGATCGGTAAGCCGCTCCACCAGTCCCGCGTAACCGTGGTCGTAGAGCCCGAACACCGCCGTGCGCGGCAGCACTGTCACCTCCGGATGGGCGGCGAGCTCGGCGAGCACTGCCACCACCCAGTCGGCCGCCGGGACGCCGTCGAGGCGGGCGTGTCCGTGGAGGAGGCCGCCGCCGAACTCCCATTGCTCGTGGGCGAGGATCACACGCGCGCCGCTGCGGGCGGAGGCGAGTGCCGCGGCGAGTCCTGCCGGCCCGCCACCGGCGACGAGGACGTCGCAATGGGCGTAGACCCGGTCGTAGACGTCCGGGTCGGGGCCTTCCGGGGCGATGCCGCTACCCGCCGCCGGGCGTATCACCTGCTCGTAGCGCTCCCACCAGCCCTGGGGCGCCATGAAAGTCTTGTAGTAGAAACCCGCCGGCATGAGCGGCGCCAGGGCACCGAACGCTGCCTGGGGATCATGGCCGGTGCGGCCCACCACCGGCCACGCATCGAGCCCCTCGTAGAGCTCCGTCTGGGTGGCGCGCTGGTCGGCCAGCGTCGCCGGGCCGCGGCCGATCTGAAGGATGGCGTTGGGTTCCTCGCTCCCGCGGCCGACGATGCCCCGCGGGCGATGGAGCTTGATGCTGCGGTTGACCACGCCCACGCCGTTGGCGAGCAGCGCCGAGGCGAGGGTATCGCCGGCGTAGCCGGTGTAGCTCTGGCCGTCGAAAGTAAACGCGAGCGGCCGGTTGCGGGCGATTCGCCCGCCGCTTGCCAGACGCTGCGGCTGGCTCATGCCTCACCTCCCGGCGGTGCCTCGTCCATGCGGTAGACCGAGTGAATCACGTAGGTGGCGGTGTCGCGTTCCACGTTGAACCAGCGGCGGCAGCCGTGGGTGTGTACCCATTGCTCACGGTGGCGGCCCTTGGGGTTGCTACGCATGAAAAGATAATCCGCCCATTCCGTGTCGGAGCAGGCGTCCGGCTCCGGCGGCCGGCGGATATGCGCCTCGCCGCCGCAAGTGAACTCGCTCTCGTCGCGGGGGCCGCACCAGGGGCAGTCGATCAGGAGCATGGGATGGTGGCCTCGGTTTCAAGTCGAAGGTTGAAAGTTGCGAGTGGTCCATGCCGTCGCCGTGGCAGCGCGTAGGGCGGATGTAGCGAAGCGCAATCCGCCAACGTCGGCGTCGATGTGGGCAGCACGAACGTCAGTAGTGTTCCGCGCTCCCGGCGCCGAGCTCTTGGGCGGTGGGTTGCGCTTCGCTTCACCCACCCTACGGTGCTACCAGAGACGTGCCGAGGCGTTACTACTGCCGAAGCACGGTTGCGAAGTTGCCAGCCGCTACCGCGAGGCATCGCCGCGCCCCTCAGTGCGCCACCGCCGCCGCCCCATGCTCGTCCACCAGCGCCCCGCGCTCGAACCGGTCCAGTGCAAACGCAGCGTTGATGGGATGGGGCTCGTCGTGGGCGATGGTGTGAGCGAACACCCAGCCGGAGCCCGGTGTGGCCTTGAAGCCGCCGGTGCCCCAGCCGCAATTGAAGTAGAGCCCGCCCACCGGCGTCTTGCCGATGATGGGCGAGGCGTCCGGGCAGACGTCCACGATGCCGCCCCAGTGCCTGAGCAGGCGCAGGCGGCTGAATAGGGGGTAGAGCTCCAGCAGCGCGGCGAGGAAGTGCTCGATCACCTGGAAGCTGCCGCGCTGGCCGTAGCCGTTGTAGCCGTCGATGCCCGCGCCGATGACGAGCTCGCCTTTGTCCGACTGGCTTACGTACACGTGGATGGCGTTGGACATCACCACCGTGTCGAGCACGGGTTTGAGCGGCTCGGAGACCAGCGCTTGCAGCGGGTGGCTTTCGATGGGCAGGCGGAAGCCCGCCATCTCCGCGAGCACCCCGGCGTGGCCGGCGACCACCACGCCCACCCGCTCGGCGTCGATGGGCCCGCGGCTGGTATCCACACCCACCACACGGCCGTTGTCGCGGCGAATGCCGGTGACCTCGCAGTTCTCCACGATGTCCACGCCCAGGTTGTCGGCGGCGCGGGCGAAGCCCCAGGCGACGGCATCGTGGCGAGCAATGCCCGCGCGCGGCTGGTAGGAGGCGCCGAGTACCGGGTAGCGGATGTCCGGCCCGGTGTTGATGAACGGCACCAGCCGCTTGACCCCTTCGGTGTCCAGTACCTCGCCATCGATACCGTTCAAGCGGTTGGCATTCACCCGGCGGCGGATGTCGCGCATGTCCTGGAGGTTGTGCCCCAGGTTGAGTACGCCGCGCTGACTGAACATGACGTTGAAGTTGATTTCCCGGGAAAGCCCCTCCCAGAGCTGCATGGCCTTTTCGTAGAGGCCCGCCGAGGCGCCCCAGAGGTAGTTGGAGCGCACGATGGTGGTGTTGCGCCCGGTGTTGCCGCCGCCGATCCAGCCACGCTCGAGGACCGCGACGTCGGTGATGCCGTGCTCCTTGGCGAGGTAGAAGGCGGTGGCAAGGCCGTGGCCGCCGCCGCCGACGATGATCACGCGGTAACGGCGCTTGGGGGCGGCCGTGCGCCACGCGGGCCGCCAGTGGCGGTGTCCGCGCAGCGCGTGGCCGGCGAGGTGGAAGGCGGAATAGCGCTGCATGGTGGCTCTCTCCCACGGCCGGTCCCTAGGACTTCGGGCGCTCGTTGTCCGGGTCGTAGAGGGCGCGGTAGCCCACCGCCTCCACGCGAAGGGGATAGTGCTCTTGGAAGTACTCCATGGTGAGCGTGCGCCCCTGCTGGGCGTACTCCACCGGCAGATAGCCCAGGGCAATGTTGGCGCCGACAGAGGGCCCGTAGACCACGCTGGTCGTGTAGGAGCGCCGCCCGGCGGCGTCCACCAGCACCGCGCCGGTGTCCGGGTCGAGGATGGGCCACTGTCCCACCGGGTAGCGGGCGACGCCGTTGGCATCCACGTTGTCCTGCAGAGTCATGGTGCAGAGGTACGCCGGCTGGTGCTCGCGCTCGCGCTGCTCGACGTACGCCGCCTTGCCGTGGAAGTCCGCGGCCTTGACCTTGGGGCGGGCGAGGCCGGCCTCGTAGAGGTTGTACTCGGTGAGCAGATCCACGTTCTGCAGGCGCAGGCTCTTCTCCAGCCGCCGGGTGTTGGCGTAGGTCTCGATCCCCACCGGGGTGACGCCCTGCTCGTAGAGCAGATCCCACAGTGCAAGGCCGTAGCTGAAGGGCGCGTAGAGTTCCCAGCCCTGCTCGCCCACGTAGGAGATGCGGAACGCCCACACCGGCAGGCCGCGCACCCGGATCTCCCGGGCGGTGGCGAAGGGGAAGCGCTCGGGGTCGAGACCGGTGGGGTCGTCGGCGACCGCCTGCAGCGTCGTTCGCGCGTTGGGGCCCCATAGTCCCAACGTGGCGAGCGCGTCGCTGCGGTCCTCGAAGTGCACGCGGAAACCGCGGTCCTTGCGCATGCGCTGCATCCACACCAGGTCGCGGTGGCCGGTGTCGCCGCCGCAGACCACGCGGTAGGCGTCCGCGGCGAGGCGGATGACGGTGAGATCCGAACGCACGCCGCCAACGGCATCCAGGAAGTGGGTGTAGACGCCCTTGCCGATGGGCTGATGACCGCCCACCTTCGCCACGGAAAGATACTCCATAAAGGCCTCGGCGTCCGGGCCGGAGACGTCGTAGATGGCGAAGTGGGAGAGGTTCACCATGCCCACGTTCTCGCTCAGGGCGAGGTGCTCGGCGTTGGAGACCCGCCAGAAGTGGCGGTTGTCCCACTCGGCCTCGCGCACCGGTACCCGCTCGCGGTAGACGTCGAGGAGGTGCTCGTTGGCGGCGTAGCCGTGGGCGCGCTCCCAGCCGGCCGCCTCCAGGAAGTGGGCGCCGAGCTCGACCTCCCGGGGCCAGAATGGGCTGCGGCGCAGGTTGCGCCCGTTCTCGTAGGGCTCGCGCGGGTGCACCGGCGGGTTGTAGATCTTCCTGCCGGTCTCGACGCAGCGTCCGTAGACGTAGGCGGGTGTCTTCTGCACCGGGTAGAAGCGGGCGATGTCGATGCCGAACGGATCGAGCGCCGGGCGCCCGGTGGTCATCCAGTCGGCGAGCACCTTGCCCATGCCCGGGCCGTCCTTCACCCACACCGCCTCGCAGAACCACAGCCCGCGCGTCTCCGGGGACTCGCCCACGAGGGAGCCGCCGTCCACCGTGATGGACATGAGGCCGTTGAACGAGTGCTTCTCGTCCCAGCCGAGATCCCCGAGGATGGGCATCACCTCCATTGCCCGCTCGTAGGCGTGCATCACCTGATCGGCGTGAAGATCGCGCATGGACGGCGACAGCCGCGCCTCCGTGGGCTCGGCGATGTCCCGCGGGTGCACCAGCCGGGGCGCCACCTGCTCGTAGTAGCCCCACTCGATCTGCCCGCCCTCGGAGGTGGTAGGGTCGCCGGTGTCGCGCATGTACGAGGAGTTGCCCTGATCGCGGAAGAGCGGGTAGCCGATCTCCTTGCCGGTGCCGGCGAAGGCGTCGTAGGGCCCGAAGAAGAGCAGCGGATGCTCGATGGGCATCAGCGGCAGCCGTGCGCCCGCTATCTCCGCCACCAACGGCCCCCAGATGCCGGCTGCGAGCACCACCAGCGGCGTTTCGATGTAGCCCTTGCGGGTTTCCACGCCGCAGACGCGACCGTTTTGCACGTCAACGGCGAGGGCCGGGGTGTTGGCGAAGGTGCGAAGCTTGCCGCTCGCCACCGCCTCCTCGATGAGCAAACCGGCGACGCGCTGGGAGCGGGGAATCACCAAGCCCGCGTCCGGATCCCACATGGCGCCCTGGATGGCGCTCTGCTCCAACAGCGGAAAGCGCTCCTTGGCCCCGGCCGGGTCGATCAGCGAGACGTTGGTGCCGAATGCCTTGCCGGAGCCCACCTTACGCTTTAGCTCCTCCATGCGCTCGTCGTCGCCCACCCGGGCCACCTCCATGCCGCCGATGCGGCTGTAATGGCCGAGCTGTTCGTAGAAGCGGCGGCTGTAGGTGGTGGTGTAGCACGACATCTTGTCGTGGGCGGTCATGAAGCAGAAATCCGACGCGTGGGAGGTGGAGCTGATATCCGAGGGAATCGCGGACTTCTCCAGGCCGATGATGTTCTGCCAGCCCTGCTCGATCAGATGGTGGGCCACAGAGGCGCCGACGATGCCGCCCTGGCCGATGATCACGACGTCCGCATGCTTGGGTAGACTCGCCATGGCCTCTCACTCCCGTTGACCGCCCAGTGGGGCGACGCCGTCGAGCGCCGTCGCCTCGTGACTTGACATTCACAGTAGTGAAAGCGCCGTGTCCGCCGCTTTCCGGCGGCGACGGCCACTTGCGTGGCTGCGACGGGGGGCGGCGACGCCGATTTCTCCGTGCGCGACACCGCGGCACGCGGTGGCGCACACGCCTAAATGGCCGTCGTCCACGGCGCCATGGCGGGAGCGCCGTGGGGCTAGCTTGCTTGCAACGGACGGTCACACAGCGGTGTCGGTCCGCGGCTCAAAGGGCGAGACGCCCGTACGCAAGTGTAAGGAGGATGAGCCCATGTCCCAGGTCGTCGAGAGCGTCACGCATAGCCACGAGGCCCCCGAGATCCTGCTCTATCCGCGGATCCGCAAATCGCCGTTCTTCTACGCCTCACGCCGGCACGGCGTGCGTAAGTACAGCGTCTACAACCATCACTATCACCCGCGGCTGTACACCGACCCGGTGGACGAGTACTGGGCGCTGGTGCAGGGCGTCACCCTCTGGGACGTGGGGGTGGAGCGCCAGATCGAGATCAGCGGCCCGGACGCCTTCGAGTTCACCCAGCGCCTGGTGCCCCGGGACATGCGCAAGTGCAAGGTCGGTCAGTGCAAGTACGTCTTCGTCACCGCGCCCGACGGCGGCATCATCAACGACCCGGTGCTGCTGCGCATCGAGGAGAACCGCTTCTGGCTGTCGCTCGCCGACAGCGATGTGCTCCTGTGGTGCCAGGGTGTTGCGCTGAACTCCGGGCTCGACGTGACCATCCAGGAGGTGGACGTCGCGCCGGTGCAGGTGCAGGGGCCCAAGGCCAAGCAGGTGATGGTGGATCTTTTCGGCGAGCGCGTGCTGGAGATTCCCTACTACTACTGCATGGACGCGGAGATCGACGGCATGTCCGTGGTGATCTCGCGCACCGGCTACTCCGGGGAGATCGGCTACGAGATCTACCTGCGCGAGGCGAGCCGCTACGGTGAGCAGCTCTGGCAGCGCGTGTTCGAGGCCGGCCGACCCCATGGCATACAGGTGATCGGCCCCTGCCACATCCGCCGCATCGAGGGGGCCATCCTCGCCTTCGGCTGCGACATCTGGTACGACACCAATCCCTTCGAGGTGGGGATGGGCTACGACTGGATGGTGGATATGCGCGGCAACGATGACTTCATCGGCCGGGCGGCGCTGGAGCGCATCAAGCGCGAGGGCGTCAGCCGCAAGCTCGTGGGCGTGGAGATCGACGGCCCGAGCGTGGGGCATTTCACCGATGGCACCATGATCGATGTCTTCCCGGTGTACGATGCCACCGGCCAACGCATCGGCAAGGTCACCTCGGCGACGCACTCGCCGCGGCTCGAGAAGAACATCGGCTACGCCATGGTGCCCGTCGAGCATGCCGAGATAGGCACCGAGCTGCGCATCGAGGCGAACACCGGCGTGCAGGATGCGGTGGTCGTGCCCAAGCCATTCCATGACCCGCGCAAGGAGACGCCGAAGGGATGAGTGAGGCGAATCGCCATACGGCGACGGCGACGGTGGCGGGCGAGGGCGGTCATGCCCTCGCTGCGCCCCGCTACGAGCTGATCCCGTTGCGGGGCATGCGCGAGCAGGCGCAGGCCCTGCCGCACGGGGCCACGGTGACGGTGACCTGCTCGCCACGGCACGGCATCGAGCGTACCCTGGAAGCGGCCGAGGCGCTCGCCGCCGACGGATTCCACAGCGTGCCCCACTTGGCCGCGCGGCTGGTGCGTGACCGTGCGCACCTCCAGGCCATCCTGGACCGTATCGCCGCGGCGGGCATCGGCGACTGTTTCGTGGTGGGCGGGGACACCCAGCAGCCCGTGGGCGCGTTTGCCGGCGGTACGGAGCTCATCGAGACCATCACGGAGATGGCTCCACGTCCACGTCGGTTGGGTGTCCCGGTCTATCCGGAGGGGCACCACAGCCTCGACGACACCCACCTCGATGCGGCCCTGGCCGCGAAGGCCAAGATCGCGGACTACGCGGTTACCCAGTTGTGCTTCGAGGCCGAACCGTTGCTTGCGTGGCTGCGTGGGCAGCGCGAGCGTGGCTTCGGGCTGCCCGTCTATGCCGGACTGCCCGGCGTGCTGGATCGAAAGCGGATGCTCACGCTAGCGTTGCGCCTGGGGCTGGGGCCGTCAACGCGTGTGCTGCGGCGCCAGCATGGCCTCGTCGGACGGCTCATGCACTCCAGCGTCTACCGCGCAGACGAGCTCATCTGGTCGCTGGTGCCGGCGGTGGACGACCCGGTTTCCGGACTCGCCGGTTTCCACGTCTACACGTTCAATGCCGTCGCCGAGACCCACGCATGGCTGCGGGAGATGTATACGGCCTACTGCCGCTGGTATGGGATCGACATGGAGACATCGGCGGCGGTGGCGGCACCGGCCGAACAACTGGGGTGAACGTGGAGCGGGTTGAACGATTCGAGTATCGAGTTTGTGGACGGGTAACTCGAATGCTCTGCCACGGATGGGCGGGGCGGACGCCGCCGGGAGGCGCCGCGAGTACGTCCCTGTAGGCTCGTATGCCGCCCTCCCTGGCGGCATACGTTCCCGTCGCCGTTCGCCCCGCCCGTTCAACTTCAAACTCGATACTAGGCACTCACGTATCGGCATAACGCTGGTGCGCGGCCGGGCGCTGGAGCTTGGCCTCCACGCCCGCCGCCGTCGCCGTACCCTCCAGGTGCTCGATGAGCGCCAGGGCGAAGTCCATGGCGGTGCCTGGGCCGCGGGAGGTGACCACGCGGTCGTCGGTCACCACCGGCTCCTCCAGGTAGGTGATGTCCGCGACCTCGTCGAGCCAGCCGGGGAAGCTCGTCACCTGCCGCCCGGCGAGCAGCCCGGCGCCGGCGAGCACGCTGGGGGCGGCGCAGATCGCCGCGGTCCAGCCACCGCTCTCGGCGTGGCGGGCGAGGAGGTCGCGCACGCGTTCGTCCGCGGTGAGGCGCTTGGCACCTTCGCCGCCGCCGGGCAGCACGATCATGTCGAAATCGTCGGCGAGCACCGAGGCGAGCGTGGTGTCCGCCTCCAGGACCACGCCGCGGCTCGCCGTCACGGGGCCGTCCGCCAGCGCGGCGACGGTGACCTCGATACCGGCGCGGCGCAGCAGGTCGATGACGGTTACCGCTTCGAGCTCCTCGCAGCCTTCGGCGAGGGGGACCAGGACGCATGCCATTGTCTCGTTTCCTCCTCGGATTCCATGCGTTCGGTGAGAGCGCTCGCTGGCACCAGCGTAACGCCGCGGGATGCCAGCCGGGCAAGTGCCTCGCGCAGGACCATGATCGTTTCCGGGTAAGGGTGCCCGATGGCCACTGCCGTGCCTTGCCGGCGGGCGCGTTCGAGGAGCTCCGCGAAACGCTCGCGTATGGCCGCCGGCTCGCGGCGGTTGTCGAGAAAGACGTCGCGCCGGACCACCGGTACGCGCTGCTCCCGGGCCATGCGCTCGGCGACGGTGTCGGCGGTAGTGCGGCTGTCGACGAAGTAAAGGTCGCCGCGTTCAGCCAGCAACCGCATGACCCATGTCATGTGGCCGGGGTGGCGGGTGATGAGGCTGCCGCGGTGATTGTTGAGGCCGGCCACGTGGGGGATGGCCGCGAGATTCGCCATGACGGTTCTGCGCACCGCGTGCTCGCGCATGTCCAGGTCCACCGCGCGCGGGCCGCCGGCATTGTCGCCCACCGCCTGCATGGGTTGATGCAGGATCACCTCCTTGCCGGCGGCGTGGGCCGCCTCCGCGATCCGTCGTCCCATGGGGCTTCCCGGGAGGATCGCGCAGGTGACCGGGCCCGGCAGGTCGGCCACCGCCAGGTCGGCCGGGCGGTCGCCCAGGTCGTCGATGATCACCGCGATACGCGGTGTCTGGGCCGCCACCGGCAGCGCGAGCAGCACCAGCAGGCCGCCGAGCAGGCGGCCGAGCCGTTCACCCACGCGGCGATGCATTACCGCGTGCGGGCCAGGATATCGAGACCGCGCAAAAGGTTCAGGGCCTGTGCCAGGGCGTAGTCCTCGCGCACCAGGCGGATCTCTTCGGCGGCGCGTTCCGCGTCCGTCTGCTCGCCATCGCCTGCCAGGTGACGGGTGAGGTCGGCTTCGGCGAGCGGACGCGGGCCATTGTCCTCGCGCTCGCTCACCGTGACCTCGGCCACCGGGACGTCGGGCACGATGCCTTCGGCCTGGATCGAGCGCCCGTCCGGCGTGTAGTAGCGCGCGGTGGTGAGCTTGATGGCGGCGCCGTCCTGTAGCGGCAGTATGGTCTGAACCGAGCCCTTGCCGAAGGTCTTGCGGCCCATGACCACTGCCCGGCCCTGATCCTGGAGGGCGCCGGCGACGATCTCCGAGGCAGAGGCGGAACCGCCGTTGACCAGTACCACCAGGGGAGCGCCGCCAAGGGCGTCGTTGGGTGTGGCGCTGAAGCTCATCTCGGCGCGCTCCAGGCGCCCGCGGGTGCTGACGATGCGGCCGTTGGTGATGAAGGCGTCCGCCACTTCCACGGCGGCGTTGAGTACGCCACCCGGGTTGTTGCGCAGGTCCAGGACCATGCCCTGGAGGTCGTTGTCGGCCTCGCGTTTGAGCCGGTCGACGGCTTCGAGCACGTCCTCACCCGTGCGCTGCTGGAACTGGCTGATGCGCAGGTACGCGAAGCCGGGAGCGAGCATCCGCGTCTTGACACTCTCCACCTGGATGACCGCTCGCTCCAGCATAAGGTCGAAGGGTTGCTCGCGGCCGTCGCGCACGACGGTGAGCGTGATCTTCGAACCTGGTTCGCCGCGCATCAGCGTGACCGCCTCATTGAGGGACATGCCCTTAACCGGCTGACCGTCGATGCGGATGATGAGGTCTCCCGCCTGCACACCGGCGCGGTCGGCGGGCGTGTCGTCGATGGGGGCGATCACCTTCACGAAGCCGTTCTCCATGCCGACTTCGATACCGAGTCCACCGAATTCGCCGCTCGTGCCGGCCTGGAGGTCGTCGTACTCCTGTGGGTCGAGATAGGAGGAATGCGGGTCCAGGCCCGAGAGCATACCGCGGATGGCGTTCTCGATGAGCTCGCGGTCACCGATTGACTCGACGTAGCCGTCCTGGATGCGGCTGAAGACCTCGGTGAAGGTCCGCAGCTCCTCCAGCGGCACTTCCTGTGCCGGCGCCTCCCGTTCGGCGAGTACCTGTTGGGCCGCCGCGAGGAGAAAACCGAGCAGCACACCGGCCGAGAGGGTGTAGAGCGTCCTCGAAAATCGCATCGTCTCGTTCCTTGTTTATCCGCGGGTGTCGCGCTGTTTCAGCCAGGCGAGCGGGTCCACCGGCTCACCGTCCACCCGCACCTCGAAGTACAGCGCACTGCGACGCTGACCGCCACTGGCACCCACCGCCGCAATGACTTCGCCGGCACGCACGCGCTCACCGGCTTCCCGATAAAGCGTCTGGTTATGCCCATAAAGGCTCAGCCGTCCGTTGCCATGATCAATGATGAGCAGCAGGCCAACCCCACGCAACCAGTCGGAGAAAACCACCTCCCCCGCGCCGACGGCGTGTACCGGGGTGCCGGTGTCGGCGCCGATGAGCACGCCGGACCAGCGAAGGTCTCCAAGGCGGGGGCTGCCGTAATCGGCGATGACCTTTCCGGCGACCGGCCAATTTCCCTCGCCGCGGGTGATACGCCCGGGCTCGGCGGTGGCTGCCTCGCGTTGCGCGCGGCGCTCGCGCAGCCGCTCGAGTCGCGTGCGCAGCTCCGTGACCAGCTCGCCGAGGCGCGACTCGTCATTGCGCAGTCGCGCGAGACGGGCGTCATCGTCCTCGATGCGGGCTCGGACTTTGGCGAGGACCGCTTCGCGCTCGTCGAGACGATCGGCGAGCAGGGCGCGGCGTTCGCCGCGTTGTTTGCGCAGTTCTTGCAGCTCCGTGAGTGAGGCTTCGATCTCGTCGCGCAGTGCGGCGAGACTCTCCAGGGCTGCGGTCGCGGTTTCGATGCGCGCCGCCCGTGCCTCATTGAAGTAGCGGTAGTACACCGCGAGCCGGTCGATGCGGTCGGGTTGTTCCTGGCTGAGCAGCAGGCGCAGGAACGGGGTCTCGCCGGCCTGCCATGAGGCACGGATCTGTTCGGCGAGAAACGCGCGCTGCTCGGTGAGGCGTTTGCGCTCGGCCCTCTCGCGCGCGCGCAACGCCTCCAGGCGTTCGCGTTGCTCGGCGATCGCCTCCTCGCTGCGGCGTACCGCCCGCGCCGCCGCCGCCACTTCCTGCTCCAGGCTGGCGAGCTCCGCGTCCAGCCCTTCGGCGCGCTGGTGGCGCTCCGCGAGGGTTCGCTCCAGGGCGCGGATATCGCCACGCACGGATTCGAGGCGCTCGCGTGTGTCCGTGAGCTCCTGCTGCTGAGCGGGCGCGGCCGTTGCCACGATCAGCGCGGCGGCGATCAATAGGTGAGGGTGTCGTTTCATCGGCTCGGGTGGTGCGTATAATGCGCAGTTTACCAATCCTCTCAGAGGCAGCGTCATGCGTCAGCTTTCGCGGACGAATGCATGGCCGTGGCGTCGCCTTTGCCACCACGGGGCGGGGACGACCTCTGGGAGGATGGGTACCACGGCCCCGGGTGGGGCCACATCCACGACGACGTTGACGGGCTCCGATGGACAAGCTGCTCGAGTTCGCTGCCAATCACTGGCTCCTGGTTCTCGCCCTGGTGGGCGTGATCGTCGCGCTCATTGCCAACGAGGTCTACCTACAGCTGCAGGGCCGCGACGCTCTGGACCCCGAGGCTGCCACCCGGCTCTACAATCGCGAGGACGCCGTGTTCGTGGACGTGCGCGATGACAACGCGTTCGTGTCGAACCACCTGCCCGGTGCCGTGCACGTGCCCCAGAGCCATCTCGAGCAACACCGCGAGCGTCTCGAGCGCCTGCGTGGCCGCCCGGTGATCGCCTACGGCGAGGCCGGTGGCATCGCGCGGGTGGTGGCGTCAATGCGTGGGATGGGGCTCGAGCCCGTCTACCAACTGCGCGGCGGCTTCGCCGCCTGGCGTGACCGCGGCCTGCCCACCGAAGGGCGGGGCTGAGCGCGTTACCAAGCGCATCTGTGATCAGGAGGAACCATGGCCGAGAGTAACGAAGCCAACGGCGCGGCCGCCGAGGGCAGCGAGCAGCAGTTCGCGATCCAGAAGATCTACCTGAAGGACTGTTCGCTGGAGTCCCCCAGCACGCCGGACGTGTTCCGCAGCGAGTGGCGGCCCGAGGCGAATGTCGAGCTGGACACCCAGCACCGTGAGGTCGGGGAGAACACCTATGAGGTCGTCATTCGACTGACCGTTACCGCCAAGATCGACGGCAAGAGTGCGTATCTCTGCGAGGTACAGCAGGCTGGCGTGTTCACGCTCGCGGGCTTCGACGACGAGACCCGCGATCGTCTCCTCGGAAGCTTCTGCCCGGGCACGCTGTTTCCTTACGCCCGCGAGGCGGTCTCCGACCTCACCGGTAAGGGCGGTTTCCCGCCGATGGTGCTCGCCCCGGTGAACTTCGACGCCCTTTACGCGCAGCAGCGTGCCCGTCAGCAGCAGGGCGAGACTGCCGCTGAAGGCGCGCAACAGCAACACTGACGGCATGAGTGGCGGCCCGGAACGGGTTGCGGTCCTCGGCGCCGGCTCCTGGGGCACGGCGCTGGCGCTGGTGCTCGCGGGCAATGGCGCCGCGGTGACGCTCTGGGGACATGACCCCGGGCACGTGGACCGCCTCGCGCGTGAGCGCCGCAATCGCCGCCACCTTCCGGATGCCGCGTTCCCGGAAGGGTTGGCGGTATCTGCCGATCTGGATACCGCGCTCGCCGGTGCGGACTGGGTGTTGATCGCTGTGCCCAGTCATGCCTTCGCGGCGCTCGTCGCCCAGCTCGCGCACCGGCTCGATGCCCGCACGCCACTGCTGTGGGCGACCAAGGGCCTCGATGCCGACTCCGGCGGACTGCTTCATCACGTGGCGGCCGCAGCACTGCCGCAGACGCCGCTCGCGGTGCTCTCGGGGCCGAGCTTCGCCGCCGAGGTCGCGCGCGGCCTGCCCACGGCGATCACCCTGGCCGCCGCCGATGCGAACGTGGGGGCGCGGCTCGCTGCGGCCTTCCACTGTGAGCACTTCCGCGTGTATACCAGTAGCGACCTCGTGGGCGTGGAGCTCGGCGGCGCGGTCAAGAACGTGCTCGCCATCGCCGCCGGTGTGGCCGACGGGCTTGGTTTCGGCGCCAATGCGCGTGCCGGACTCATCACCCGCGGGCTCGCCGAGGTGCGCCGGCTGGGTCGCGCCATGGGGGCCGACGATCACACGTTCATGGGGCTCGCCGGGATGGGCGATCTCATCCTCACGTGCACCGACGACCAGTCGCGGAACCGCCGCATGGGCCTCGCCCTCGGCCGGGGGCTCGACGTGGCCGCCGCCGAGCGCGAGATCGGACAGACGGTGGAAGGGCTGCGCACGGCGCGGGAGCTCCATGCTCTGGCTGCCGCCCGTGGCGTCGAGATGCCCATCTGCGAACAGGTCCACGCGTTGCTGTCCGGCGCCGTGGACGCTGCCGAAGCCACCCGTAACCTCATGCTCCGCGAGCAAAAACGCGAGCTGGACTAGGCGTGTTTCGGTCCCCGGCGTTTACCCCCAATCGCGATGGCGTTTGCAAGGGGGGAGACCGGTGCATTCACCGCGTTGCATGTCGCGCTTGTCGTGTCCGTGAGTCGCCATCGCCCATCAGTCGCCATACAGTGACATCGACGCCTGCTGCCCGGACCTTTGGGAAGTCGCACGATCCCAACGGATCGTCGTGCAGAAGGCGGGATATCCCTCTCGTTCCTCCCGGCGTGCCATATCGCTTCCGGCATTCGATGCCGCCGCGCTCCCACCGATTGTCCAATGTCCGATTTCAGGCGGCCGTCCGGTCGTGGCATGCTATGGGGCCCATTCCGTTTCTTGACGAGGCATTCCATGTCCCGCGATCGGGTTCGCATCGCTACCCGAAAGAGCCCGCTCGCTCTCTGGCAGGCCGAGCACGTCGCCGATGCCCTACGGCGGGCGCATCCCGGGCTCACGGTCGAGCTGGTGGGGATGACCACGCGCGGCGACCAGGTACTCGACACGCCGCTCGCCCGGATCGGTGGCAAGGCGCTGTTCGTCAAGGAGCTCGAGCGGGGCATGTTCGAGGGTCGGGCGGATATCGCGGTGCACTCCATGAAGGACGTGCCCGCGGAGTTGCCCGAGGGCATGCACCTGCCGGTGATTCTCGAGCGCGAGGATCCCTGTGACGCCTTCGTCTCCAACCGCTTCGATCACGTGGACGCGCTGCCGGAGGGCAGCCGCGTGGGGACCGCGAGTCTGCGTCGTGAGTGCCAGGTTCGCGAGCGCCGGCCGGATCTGCGGGTGGCCACGCTGCGGGGCAATGTCCAGACCCGTCTCGGAAAGCTGGACGCCGGCGAGTTCGACGCCATCATACTGGCTGCCTCCGGATTGCGACGCCTCGAGCTCGCCGAGCGCATTCGTTACGTCATGCCGCCGGAGGAGAGCCTGCCCGCGGTGGGCCAGGGCGCGCTCGGCATCGAGTGCCGCGAGGATGATTCCGAGCTCAACGCGCTGATCGCACCGTTGAACCACCGGGATACTTATGACCGCGTCTGTGCCGAACGTGCGGTCAACCAGCGCCTCGAAGGGAGCTGCCACGTGCCAATCGCCGCCTACACGCTGCTCGAGGGTAACGAGCTGTGGCTGCGGGCGCTGGTGGGCACGCAGGACGGTCGCCGCGTCCTGCGCGCCGAGGGCCGTGCACCGCGTGCCGACGCTGCCATGTTGGGCCACCGTATCGCCGGAGAACTGCTCGACCGCGGCGCGGGCGAGCTGCTCGCGGAGGCCACGGACGCATGACCGCTGCGCTCGCCGGGGTGGGCGTGGTGGTCACCCGCCCGCGGGCGCAGGGCGAGGGTCTCGCCCGCCGCCTGCGCGAGCTTGGCGCCGAGGTGGTGTCTTTGCCGACCATCGAAATCCGGCCAATCGCGGATTCCGCGACCGACGCCGCTCTGCGTGAGGCGTTCGCGCACGCCGACTGGCTGATCTTCGTCAGTCCGAGCGCTGTCGACGTGACCGTCGCCCGATGCCGCACCCTCCGCCTCGAGCGGCCGTCGAGTGCGCGAGTGGCGGCGGTGGGTCCGGGAACGGCGCGGGCCCTGACCGATGCGGGATGGGGCGTGGACGTGTGCCCTGCCACTGGTGGTGGTGGCGTCGATCTCCTGGAAGAGCCCGCGCTGGCGCCACTCGCCGGGTGCCACTGTGTCATTCTCACGGCCAGTGGCGGCCGCAGGGTGCTGCCCGACGGCCTCCTCGAGCGCGGCGCTACGGTCACCGAGCTTCCGGTCTACGAGCGAGCGCAGCCGGACGTCGACGCCGGTACCGCGGTTGCGGGCTGGCAGTGCGGGCGGCTGCAGTACACAATCGTGACCAGCCTGACCGGGCTGGAGCATCTGTTCGCCCTGGTCGGGGCGGACGGCCGGCCGGCGCTGTGCGCCAGCCGCCTGATCACCGTTTCCCCGCGTATCGCCGAGCGTGCGGTGGCGCGGGGCTTTCGCGCGACCCCGGCGGTCGCGGCCCGCCCCGGTGACGAGGGCCTCGTCGAGGCGCTGCAGAAGGCGGTGCAGGAATCCACAGGGAGCCACGCATGACTGAACGAGACAACGACAAGCACGAGGAGACTCCTCCGCGGGAGGACAGCGCTGTCGAATCGGCTGACGAATCCGGAACACCGGGTGCGTCGGATTCCTCCGGTGGGACGGCAACCGGGACGCAAGCGTCAACGCCTCCGGGCACTGCGGCACCGGCGGGTGGTGGCAGCGGCACCGGGCTCGCGATCGCAGCGTTCGTCATCGCTTTGCTCGCACTGGTGGTCGTGCTGGCCGGCGGCTGGTGGGGGTGGCAACGCTATCAGGCATTCGCGGATTCACAGCGCGCGCTGGTAAGCGCAGACCGCCTCGGCGAAGCGACCGACGCCCTCGAAGAACGTATCGCCGAGCTGAGGGGGCGCGTGTCGAGCCTCGACGAGCGCACGGCCGGGCGCGACCAGGCGATTGCTGGCGTGCGCGAGGCCATCGAGGGTGTGCGTCAGACCCAGTCCGACATCACCGCGAGAATGGACCGTATCGCTGAAATGGCGCAGGTCAGCCGTGATGACTGGCGCCGTTCCGAGGCCGCCTACCTCGCCAATGTCGCGGTGCATCGTGTGCGCTACTATCGCGACGCCGACGCGGCGCTGGGCGCTCTCAAGGAAGCCGATGAGCTGCTGTCCGCTCTGGGTGGCGAGGCCATCGCCGAGCGTAAGGCCATTCGTGAAACCATCGACGCCCTGCTCGCGGCCAAGCAGCCCAAGACCGACGACATCTCCGAGGCACTCACGGCGCTGGCCGGGCAGATTGACGACCTCGCTCTGCGTTCCGGCGCGGCGCCACTGCCGGAAACCACCGATGAGGGCACCGGCGATGTCGGCGAAACGACGGACGACGCCGTCGGCCGAGCCTGGCACCAGTTCAGCAACGCTCTCGGCGAGCTGGTGGTCGTCTCCGGTCCGGAGCGCGAGGTCGTGCCGTTGCGCCCCGCAAGCGAGCGGTTCTTCCTGCGGGAGAACGTCAAGCTGCAGCTCTACACGGCGCGACTCGCCGCCGTTGAAGGGCGGGCCGAGATCTATCGCAGTTCGCTCGAGCGGACGCAGGAATGGCTGCGGCGTTTCTTCGACGCCGATGACCCGGCGGTGGCGGACGCGATCGAGCAGCTGACGGCACTGGCCGAGCAGCCGGTGCGTTCCCAGTTGCCCGAGATCGAATCGGCCCTCGCGCCGGTCCGCCAGTTCGACTGAGAGGGAGGCGTCGCATGCGTAAGCTCTTCGCCATACTGCTGCTCCTCGTCGCGAGCGTGGCCGCCGCGTTGTGGCTGCGGGATCACGACGGCTTCGTGATCCTCAAGGTGGATGAATATTCCGTTCAGACCAGCCTCATCCTCTTCGCGGCTATTCTGCTCGTTGCCTGGTTCCTGCTCACCGTGGTCTGGGGCACGGTGGTCCGGGTGATCCGCACGCCCCGGGGCCTGCGGCGCTGGTGGCGCGGCCGCCGGCGCAGCCGGGGCCGTGACGAGCTGGTCAACGGTCTCATTCAGCTCGCCGAAGGGCACTACGAGCAGGCGGAGCGGATGCTTACGCGTCACCCGGACGTGGACGGTCTGCCCCTGTTCCACTACCTTCTGGCCGCTATCGCGGCGCACCGGCGCAGTGACATGGATGCGCGCGACCGGTTCCTGACACTCGCCGACGAGAGCGAAACCGGCGCCGAGGTCGCCGTGGGGCTGCTCCAGGCACAGTTCCAGCTCGAATCCCAGCAGTGGGAGCAGGCGCTGGCGACGCTGTCGTGGTTGCACGAACGCGCGCCTGGCAACCGCCGCGTGCTCGGTCTGCTCTACCGCTGCGCCGTCGAGCTCGAGGACTGGGAGCGTGCCGCCGACCTCCTGCCCGAGCTGCGCCGTCACGATGCCCTCACCAGTGACGAGCTCGCCGGCCTGGAGACACGCTTGGCACGCAAGCGCCTGGAGGCAGCGGTGGCACCCGGCGGCGAGCAACGCCTCGCCTCTGTGTGGCAGGGCCTGACGCGCGCCCAGCGCCAGGACCCGGAGCTGCGGGCGTTTTACGCCCGTTGCCTGATTCGCGCCAACGACTCGGCCACGGCGGCGGATTTGCTGCGTGGTTGGCTGCGTCGCGATTGGGACGATCGCCTGGTGGCGGTCTGGGGCGAGCTCGACGGTATTCCCGCGGATCAGGCGTATGGCCAGGCGGAGAAATGGCTCGAGCGGCGTCCTGAGGATCCGGTGCTGTTGCGTGCCGCGGCCTTGCAGGCCTTGCGAGCGGGCTTCTGGGGCCGCGCCCGCAGCTGTCTGGAGGCAGCGGTCGCGCGTGGTGGCGATGCCGCCACCGAACGTTTGCTGGGGGATCTCTACCACCAGCTCGGCGAGACCGAGCTCGCCCGCAACGCGTGGCAGCGAGCCCTGGATGCCGGCCTTGGCCGTCCGTCCGTGGCAGTGCCGGCGTTGCCCGCCAGGGCCGAGACCGAGGTGCAGGCGGATGAAGAGGCGGCGCCCGCCTCGTCGGCGGGGTCGTAGGGCGGACGGCACCAAGCGCCGTCCGCCTCTCCGTTATTTTCCCCGGCGTTGATCAACGCCGGGGTACGACTCGACTAGCGGCTGCGCTGCGAATGGGTCGTGCCGGTTGCGAGCTCGCTGCGCTCGTGTGAAGCCGGTATACGCCGTCGCGCACTCTCGGGGCCTGTAACCTGGTACCCGAAACCCGAAACCCGAAACCCCGTCAGGGCGTGAGCACGGTGGAGCCGGTCGTGCGCCGCGCTTCCAGTGCCCGGTGCGCTTCCGCTGCCTCGGCCAGGGGGAAGCGCTGGCGTACCTCGATGCGTACCGCGCCGCGTTCCACCACGTCGAAAAGCTCACGGGCGCTGGCGAGCAGGTCCTCGCGCTGTGCCATGTAGGTGAACAGCGTCGGCCGGGTGAGGAACAGGGATCCTTTCTGGGCGAGCATGGCCGGGTCCAGCGGCGCCACGGATCCTGAGGACTGGCCGAAGCTCGCGAGAGTGCCCAGCGGGCGCAGACAGTCGAGCGAGCGCAGGAACGTATCCCGGCCCACGGAGTCGTAGACGGCGGCCACCCCCTTCCCGCCGGTGAGCTCGCGGACCCGCTCGACGAAATCCTCTTCGTTGTAGCGGATGGGGTGTGCACAGCCGTGAGCCTGGGCCAGTCGCGCCTTCTCCGTGCTGCCCACCGTGCCGATCACCGTTGCCCCGAGGTGGCTCGCCCACTGGCAGGCGATGAGGCCGACACCACCGGCGGCGGCGTGGATCAGTACCGTGTCACCGGGTTGCACGCGGTAGGTGCGCCGCAGCAGGTACTGCGCCGTGAGCCCTTTGAGCATCATGCCCGCGGCCTGTTCGTCGCTGATGGACTCGGGCACTGACACCAGGCGGTCGGCGGCGATGACCCGTGCCTCGCTGTAAGCGCCCGGCGGCCCGGCTGCGTAGGCGACCCGGTCACCGGGAGAGACTTCCTGAACACCCTCGCCCACCGCCTCGACCACGCCGGCGGCCTCCATGCCCGGCGTGAAAGGCAGGCCCGGGGGCGTGTACAGGCCCGTGCGGAAGTAGACGTCGATGAAGTTGACGCCGATGGCGGTATGGCGCACGAGCGCCTCGCCGGGACCGGGGGCGGGTACGTCCACTCCGGTCCAGTGCAGGGTCTCGGGGCCACCGTGCTCGTGTACTCGGATCGCCTGGGTCATGGATCGTTCTCCTCTTGCCGGCCAAGCGCTAATGGCGTCCGACACCGAATACGTCGTCGTTCGCCGCTGGTTCGGGCGGTGCCAGCCATCCCTGGAGCTCCCGCAGGACGAGCTCCCCCAGGGCGGCGATATGGTCCGGGCGTTCATTCAGGCAGGGGATGTAGTGGAATGACTCGCCCCCGGCCTTGAGAAAGAGGTCGCGGTTGCCGATGTTGTTCTCTTCCAGTGTCTCCAGGCAATCGGCGGCGAAGCCGGGGCAGATCAGGTCGACGCGGCCGGTGCCGTTGCGTGCCAGTCGCTGGAGCGTGGCGTCGGTGTAGGGCTTGAGCCACTGCTGAGGGCCGAAGCGCGACTGGAAGGTCACTTTCCACTGCCCCCGCTCGAGCCCCAGCCGGTCGGCCACCCCGCGTGCGGTATTCGCGCACTGAACCGGGTAGGGATCGCCGCGTTGGACGTACTGCTTGGGGATGCCGTGGAAGGAGAACAACAACATATCCCCCGGGCCGTAGACGTGCCAGTGCTCGGCAATGGAGGCGGCGAGCGCGTCCAGGTAACCGGGGTGGTCGTGGTAGTCGCGGATGACGCGCAGGTCCGGCACGCGGCGGCGGCGGGCGAGCGCCGCGCCGATTGCGTCGTAGGTGGATGCGGTAGTGGTCGCCGAGTATTGGGGGTAGAGGGGAAGAACCGCGATCTTCTCCGCACCGGCGCGCTCTAGCTCCGCGAGCCCCGCCTCGATGGACGGGTTGCCGTAGCGCATGCCCACCGCGACCGGGATAGGCCGACCGGTGCGCTCGGCCACGTAACGGCGGACTGCTTCCGCCTGGCGCCGGGTGATGTTGAGCAGGGGTGAGCCCTCGTCGGTCCAGATCTGTCGGTATGCCTCGGCGGAGCGCCGCGGCCGGGTCCGCAGAATGACGCCGTGGAGGACGAGCCACCACAGCGGCCTGGGGGCCTCCACCACGCGCGGGTCCCAGAGAAACTCGCCAAGGTATCGCCGCAGCGCGCTGGCTGTGGGGGCGTCCGGTGTGCCCAGGTTGGTGAGCAGCACACCGATGGGTGCGTGGGTAGTGGTGCTCACGCTCGGCTCCTAGTGTTTCCCAGCACGGCGGGGCGCCCCGCCGCGGCGCTCTGCCGGCGCCGCGGCGTCGGCGGCCGGCGTCAGTCGGCGCTCGCCTGGGCCATCGCGGCTTCGACGCCCGCCAGTGCGCTCATGTTGACGATGCCGCGAACGGTCACCGACGGGGTGAGGATGTGCGCCGGCTGGTTCGCGCCCAGCAGGATCGGGCCCACCGATACCGTGTCGGAGACGGTCTTGAGCAGATTGAAGGCGATGTTGGCTGCATCCAGACCCGGCATGATGAGCAGGTTCGCCTGGCCCTTCAAGCGGGAATTGGGAAAGATGCGGTGGCGGATCTGCTCGTTGATCGCCGCATCGCCGTGCATCTCGCCTTCCACCTCGAGCGTGGGGTCGCGGTCCTCGATGAGCGCCATCGCCTCGCGCATCTTATCCGCGCTCGGCGCCGAAGAGGTGCCGAAGCTCGAGTGCGAGAGCAGCGCGACCTTCGGGGTGATGCCGAAGCGGCGGATCTCGTCGGCGGCGAGGATGGTCATCTCCGCGATCTGGTGCGCGGTGGGGTCCTGGTTCACGTACGTATCGCACATGAACAGCGTCCCCTTGGGTGACATGATCGCGTTCATGGCCGCGAGATTGCGCACGCCGGGGCGCCGGCCGAGCACCTGCTCCACGTAGTTGATCTGGCGCTCGTAGCGGCCGACCATGCCGCCGAGCATGGCGTCGGCTTCGCCGCGTTTGATCATCAGCGCCGCGATCACGGTGTTGCGGGTGCGCACGATCTGACGGGCGCGGTCCGGGGAAATGCCGCGGCGCTCCATGAGGGAGTGGTAAAGCGTCCAGTACTCGCGGTAGCGCGGATCGTCCTCCGGGTCACAGAGCTCGAAATCGTCGTCAATGGCCAGGCGCAGACCGAGGCGCTTCAGCCGCATCTCCACGACGCGCCGGCGGCCGATGAGAATGGGCTTGGCGAGGCCGTCGTCGACCACGACCTGTACCGCACGCAGCACCCGCTCTTCCTCGCCGTCGCCATAGACCACGCGCTTCGGATCCTGGCGGGCGCGCTCGAAGATCGGCTTCATCACCAGGCCGGACTGGAAGACGAACTGGTTGAGACGCAGGCGGTAGCTGGCGAAGTCCTCGATGGGCTGGGTGGCGACGCCGGAGTCCATTGCCGCCTTGGCGACGGCGGGGGCGACGCGGGTGATCAGCCGCGGGTCGAAGGGTTTGGGAATGAGGTAGTCCGGGCCGAACTTCAACGGCTTGCCGCCGTAGGCTGCCACCACCACGTCCGAGGATTCCACCATGGCGAGGTCGGCGATGGCCTTGACGGCGGCCTTCTTCATCTCCTCGTTGATACTGGTCGCGCCCACGTCCAGGGCACCGCGGAAGATGAAGGGGAAGCACAGGACGTTGTTGACCTGGTTGGGGTAGTCCGAACGGCCGGTGGCGAGGACCGCGTCCGGGCGGGCTTCCTGGGCCTCTTCCGGGAGAATCTCCGGGGTCGGGTTCGCGAGCGCCATGATCAGCGGCTTGTCGGCCATGCGCTTGACCATCTCGGGCTTCAGCACCCCCGGGGCGGAAAGGCCGAGGAAGATGTCCGCGCCCTCGATGGCTTCGCCGAGGGTGCGCGCCGGGGTATCGGCGGCATAGCCTTCCTTGCGCGGGTCCATGTACTCCTTGCGGCCCTTGTAGACGGTGCCCTTGGAGTCATTGATGATGATGTTCTCGGGCTTGAGGCCCATGGAGACGAGCAGGTCCAGGCAGGCGATGGCGGAGGCGCCGGCGCCGGAGGCGACGAGCTTGACGTCCTCGAACCGCTTGCCGACCACGCGCAGGCCGTTGTAGATGGCTGCGGCAGTGGTGATGGCGGTGCCGTGCTGGTCGTCATGGAAGACCGGGATGTTCATCTGCTCACGGAGCTTCTCCTCGACCTGGAAGCATTCCGGCGCCTTGATGTCTTCCAGGTTCACGCCCCCGAACGTGGGCTCCAGGCTCCTGATGATCTCCACGAGCTTGTCCGGGTCGCGCTCGTCGATCTCGATGTCGAACACGTCGATACCGGCGAACTTCTTGAAAAGCACGCTCTTGCCTTCCATCACCGGCTTGCTCGCCAGCGGGCCGATGGCGCCCAGCCCGAGTACTGCGGTGCCGTTGGTGATCACGGCCACGAGATTGCCCCGCGCGGTATACGCGCTGGCGAGCGCCGGGTTGTCGGCTATCTCTTCGCACGCGGCGGCGACGCCGGGGGAGTAGGCGAGTGCCAGATCGCGCTGATTGGCGAGGGGTTTGGTGGGGGTGACGGCGATCTTGCCGGGCACTGGAAGGCGGTGATACTCCAGCGCGCTTTCTCGGAAGTCTTCGGACATTGTTTCTACCTTGGTTCCGCAGTGAGGACAGGCCCGGAGGCAAAAGGAAGATTATACGGGCCCTGTGGCGGGCTGTACCACAGGGCGCAAATTTTTAGAAACCACTTCTATTGAGTGACAGGTCAGTCACCCAGGTAGCGTTCCACGGCGGCGGTGAAAGCATCCGGCGTTTCCACGTGTAGCCAGTGTCCGGCGCTGGCGATGCTCTCCACCCGCGCCTCCGGGAAGTGGCTCGCGATGGCTTCGCGGCCAGCCGCGTCCACGTAGTCGGAGCGTTCACCGTGAACGAACAGCGCCGGCGCCTCCCAGCGGCCATCGAGCGCCGGCCAGCCCTGGATCGTGGGTAGCGCCTGCCGCAGCGTCTCCAGGGGGAGCCGCCAGCGCCAGCCCTCGGTCCCCCGTTCCAGGTTGGTGAGCAGGAACTGCCGCACCATCGGCGAGTCCACTGCTTCCGCGAGGGCGGCGTCCGCGTCGGCGCGGCTGGTCACTGCATCCAGATCCACCGCCTGCATGGCCGCCAGAATGGCATCGTGCCCGCGATTCTCATAGGTGACCGGTGCCATGTCCGCGACGATCAGCCCGGCGACGTGCTGCGGCGCGGTCAGTGCCAACGCCATTGCCACCTTGCCGCCCATGCTGTGGCCGAGCACCGTCGCCCGTTCCAGACCTTCGCGCTCGAGCACACGGAGCAGGTCCGCCGCCATGGCGGGGTAGTCCATGCGCTCGCTGTGGGGGGAGCGGCCGTGGTTGCGCAGATCGGGCAACAGCACCCGGTAATGCTCGGACCACCGGCGGGCGTAGCGTCGCCAGTTGTTGCCGGAACCGTAGAGCCCGTGGAGCAACAACAACGCCGGGCCGTCGCCGCTCGCGTCGTAATTGAGATCAATGGCGTCGTCGGTCATACCTGTCGTCGTCGGTGATTGGGTGGGGCGGCGGGGCGTCAGCTCGTCCCGCCGGTGACGAGGGATCGAGGGGCGGTCACCGCCGTGTCGTCCGTGACTATCTCGTCGGCTTCCGCGGCCTGTGCCAGGTTGCGAAGCTCCTGCAACGCCACCCCGAGCATCGGCAGATCCGCCTGCGCGGCGTTGCGCAGCTCCGTGACGGTGCGTGCGAGGCGCTCGGCCATGGCTTCATGGTTGGCGATCCAGCGTGAGAGCACCGTGTCGGTGTCCTCCTCGGGGCCTATGCCGCGGAGCACCGCGATCGCGACACGCCGGAGCTGGACGTAGAACTCCTCCTCGAGCCCGGCGCGGTAACGCTCCTGCCAGGGGTCGCCGGCCTCGTGTTCGGCGATGGCCTCGCGCAGCCAGGCGAGCTCCAGCCGGGTGCCGGCGTGGAAGTACACGGCGGCGGCATCGCGCAGAGGGGAATTCGTCTCGCGTGCCGCCTTGACCAGGTCGAGCGCCGCATACAGCGGCTCGAGCCGTGCGATGCGCCGGGCGAGCTCCTCGGGGACTCCCTCCCGGGTGAAGCGTTCGACGTCGGATTCGAGAATGCGCCGGTCCTCATCGGGCAGAAGGCTGTCGAGCGATTCGGCCACTTCCGCCACTGCGGGACGGATGCGAGCCACCGTCTCTTCCACGTGAATCGGTGAGGGCAGGTTGCGCAGCAGCCACAGTGTTGCCCGTTCCTGGAGGTCGCAGAGATGATCGAGCAGCAGCGACTGCACTGATGCCGGCACCTGGTTGTCCAGCGCGTCCACCTCGTGCCAGAGCTCGCGCAGCCCGTAGACGTCACGGGCGACGAAATAGGCGCGCGCGGCGTCGGCGAAGTCCGTGCCCGTACTCGAGCGGATGCGGTAGAGGAAGGTCGCGCCCATGCGGTTGACGATATGGTTGGTGGTCACCGTGGCGATGATCTCCGCTCGCAGCGGATGAGTCTCCAGCGGGCCGCGGAAGCGCTCGCGCAGCGGCTGCGGAAAGTAACGCATGAGCTCGGCGGCGAGGTAGTCGCTGGCCACCAGATCCGAGTGGACGAGCGCGGGGAACGCCTCGATCTTGGCGTAGGCGAGCAGCACGGCGAGCTCCGGCCGGGTCAGCCCCCGGCCTGCCTTGTGGCGCTCGGCGAGCTCGTCATCGTTGGGGAGCTCCTCGACGTGGCGATCGAGCTGGCCGCTGCGCTCGAGGTCGCGCATGAATCGTCCGTGCTCGTCGAGTAGCTCCGCGGCGCGTTCGGAGAGCAGCGTCAGCCCCTGGGTTTGTCGGTAGTTGTTGGCGAGCACCAGGCGGGAGACTTCGTCGGTCATCCCGGCGAGCAGCTCGTTGCGCTGTTTGACAGTGAGGTCGCCGGCGTCGACCACACGGTTCAGGAGAATCTTGATGTTCACTTCGTGGTCGGAGCAATCGACGCCGCCGGCGTTGTCGATGGCGTCGGTGTTGATGCGTCCGCCGCGGGTGGCGAACTCGACCCGACCGGCCTGCGTGACACCGAGGTTGCCGCCTTCGCCGATGACGCGGCAGCGCAGCTCGCCGGCATCCACGCGCACCGAATCGTTGGTCTTGTCGCCGACATCTGTATGTGCCTCGTGAGACGCCTTGACGTAGGTTCCGATGCCGCCGTTCCACAGCAGATCGACGGGCGCGCGCAGGATGGCGCTGATTACCTCATGGGGGGTGAGGCGGGCGCCGGTGTCGAGCCCCAGTGCGGCGCGCGCGCTCTTGGAGAGCTGGATCGATTTCGCCGACCGCGGCCACACGCCGCCGCCCCGCGAGATGACGCTGCGGTCGTAGTCGTCCCACGAGGAGCGCGGCAATGCGAACAGGCGCTGGCGCTCGGCGTAGCTCGCCGCCACATCCGGGTCCGGGTCGATGAAGATATGGCGGTGGTCGAAGGCGGCGATGAGTCGTGTCTGTTCGGACAGCAGCATGCCGTTGCCGAACACGTCGCCTGACATGTCGCCGATACCGGCGGCGGTGAACGGCTCGCGCTGAATGTCCCGGCCGAGCTCGCGGAAGTGGCGCTGCACGGCCACCCAGCCACCGCGGGCCGTGATGCCCATCTTCTTGTGGTCGTAGCCGGTGGAGCCGCCGGAGGCAAAAGCGTCGCGGAGCCAGAAACCGTATTCGTCGGCGAGCTCGTTGGCGTAGTCCGAGAAGGTCGCCGTGCCCTTGTCGGCGGCGACCACCAGGTAGGGGTCGTCGTCGTCATGGCGCAGCACCCGGGGCGGCGGGACGACCTCCCCGTCGACCACGTTGTCGGTGACATCGAGCAGTGCGCGAATGAACCAGCGATAGCAGTCGAGCACCTCCTCGAACATCGCTTGGCGGTCGTCCGGCAGCTGCTTGCACACGAACCCCCCTTTCGCGCCCACGGGGACGATCACCGCGTTCTTGACCATCTGCGCCTTCATCAGCCCCAGTATCTCGGTGCGATAATCCTCGCGCCGGTCCGACCAACGGATGCCGCCGCGGGCGACCTTGCCGCCGCGCAGATGGACACCTTCGACCCGGGGCGAATACACGAAGATCTCGTAGGCGGGCACGGGCTTGGGGATTCCCGGAATCCGGCGCGGCTCGAGCTTGAACGAGACGAACTCGTGCCGTCGGCCCGAGGCGTCGATACGGTAGTAGTTGGTACGCAGGGTGGCCTGGATGGCCGCCAGCGTGCGGCGCAGGATTCGGTCCTGATCGAGGCTGGTGACCTCGTCGAGCAGGCCCTCGATTTCCTCGCCGAGCTCGGTAGCGCGTTCGCTGTCGGCAGTGTCCGGGTCCATGCGTGCGGCGAACAGCGCCGCCAGCCGCCGGGTGATCGTCGGGTTATGGGCGAAAGTCTCCTCCAGATACTGCTGGCTGAAGGCGGTGCCCGCCTGGCGCAGATAGCGCGCGTAGGCGCGGAGAATGACCACTTGCTCCCAGGTGAGCCCGGCGGCGAGCACCAGCCGATTGAAGCCGTCGTCCTCGGCGTGGCCGTGCCAGACTGCCGCGAATGCCTCCTGGAAGATCTCGCGTACGCGTTCGGTCTCGAGCTGCCCGGCACCGGAGTAGCGCAGGCCGAAGTCGTGGATGTAGCACGGCTCGCTGCGCTGGCGGCTGACGTCATAGGGGCGCTCGTCGACAACGCGCACGCCCATGTTCTCGAGTACGGGCAGGGCGTCGGAGAGCACGATATGGCGGCCGGTCTGGTACAGGCGCAGACGCAGCAGCCCCTCCGGTGCCTCCAGGGGGCGGTAGAGGTTGATGCCCAGGTCGTCGCGCGTGCGCACGCGCTCCAGGCGTTCGACGTCATGAACCGCCGCGCGAGGGTTGGTGTCTTCGCGGTAGGCGGCGCTGAAGGCATCGCGGTAACGTTGTAGCAGGCGGGTGCCCCGGGCCTCGCCGAAATAGTCGAGCACCGCGTCGGCGAGGTTGTCACGCCAGCTTCTCAGGGTGTCGGCGAGCTGCTGCTCGATCTCGGTGTGGTCGTATTCCGGCTGGCCCGTGTCGGAAAGACGCACGATGAAGTGGATGCGCGCGAGCACCGCCTCCGAGAGCTGGACGGTGAACTCCGCGTTGGAAGCCGAGAACGTCTCGATGAGGATGCGCTGCATGCGCTCGCGCACCTCGGTGTTGTAGCGGTCGCGCGGGCAGTACACGAGGCAGGAGACGAACCGCCGGTAGGGGTCGTTGCGCACGAAAAGCCGTACCTGCTGGCGCTCCTGGAGGTGGAGGATCCCCTTGGCGGTTTCGTAGAGCTCTTCGCTGGTGGCCTGGAAGAGCTCGTCGCGCGGGTGGGTCTCCAGGATATTGATCAGTGCCTTGCCCGCGTGGCTGTTGGGCCGGAGGTTCGTGCGCCGGAAGATGTCGTCGATCTTGCGTCGCAGCAGGGGAATCGTGCGCGGGTTGCGATGGTACGCGGCCGACGTGTACAAGCCGAGAAACCGGTGCTCGCCGATCACCTCGCCAGCGCGGTTGAAGCGTTTCACCCCGATGTAGTCGAGATAGCCGGGGCGGTGGACGGTCGCGCGGCTGCTCGACTTCGTCAGTATTACCGGTTCGGGATCGCGCGCGTGAGCGCGCACTGCCTCTGGCAGCGCCGCGAAGCTCTCCGAGCTTTGTTCGGCGCCGTCGCTCTGGCGCAGAATGCCGAGACCGGTCCCGGCGACGGCGCGCAACTCCTCGTGCTTGCCCCGGCGCTTGAGGTCGTAGCGCCGGTAGCCGAGGAACGTGAAGTGATCGTCGCGCACCCATCTGAGAAACGCCTCGATCTCGTCACGGTAATCGGCGTCCACCGGCGGCGGTTGCCGTCGCAATCCGCGGGTGGCCTTTTCCATCGCCGCGGACATGGCCTTCCAGTCGGCGACGGTGACCCGCACGTCCTCGATAACCGCGGCGACCTCCTCGCGGATACGCGTCAGATCCTCGAGGTCGCTCTGGCGGTCCACCTCGAAGTGCATCCACGCCTCGTTGACCGCCCCCCGCGCCTGCTGCGCATCGACCACCTCGGTGACGCGGTCGTCGCCGTCTCGGCGGATGGTGAGCACGGGGTGAATGATGAGGTGGATCGTCAGGCCCAGCCGGTTCAAAGCCATGGACACGGAGTCCACGAGGAAGGGCATGTCCGGCGCCACCACTTCGCAGACGGTGTGCGTGGACTGCCAGCCGTGCTGCTCGGTGTCGGGGTTGTAGACGTGGATCAGCACCTCTTCGGCGCGCCGTCGCTGGCCGAGGTGCCAGTGTGACAGCGCCGCGCCGTAGAGGTCGGCCTCGCTGCGCTCGGCGATGTCCTCCGGCGAGGCGTCCTCGTAATACTGGCGAACGAAACTGGTGACCACGGTCGTGTCGTCGCCCTTCCAGCGCTTGCGTACGCGCTCGGCGATTGCCTCGATGGCTTCCCCGCGGGCTTGTTCTTCGCTCGCCTGTCGCATGGCTTCTCCCTGAATGTCAGTCATCGCGCCGCTGGTTCGGTGCCACGGCGCCGCTACGGCTCAAGCTTAGTGTGCCGATGGTGTTGCAGGCTAGTGTCCTGGACACTAGCCGCTGACGAGGTCGTCGCCGAGACGCACCGCCACCGCCGCCATGTTGTAGCCAACCCCGGACCCCACCATCACGACCAGCTCCCCGCTGTGTGCATGGCCGCTGGTGACCAGTTGGTCCAGGGCCATGGGCACGCATGCTGAACCGGTGTAGCCCCACTGCTCCATCACAGTGATGGCGCGCTCCCTCGGCAGCCCGAGCTCGGCGCAGGTGTGATCGATGGTGCTGCGGTTGACCTGGGTGAACACCGCGTGGTCGATGGCGGAGATGTTGAACCCGCAACGCTCGGCGAGGGTGCGCACGAGGGCGGGCCAGCCCTGCTCGTTGATTTCCGGCGGGTAGCGCTCCTTGACGCGAACGCGGTGCCGACCCGCAGCGAGCGCCTGCTCGGTGACGGGCTCCACCGTGCCGCCGGCGTCGATGCCCCAGTAGCCGGCATAACGGCCATCGGCGGCGAAGGCGGCGCCGAGAACGCCGGGCTGATCACCGGCGGTCACCACGGCGGCGCCCGCACCGTCGCCGTAGAAGAAGCTCATGAGGTCGTCTTCGGCCGCGTGCCGGCTCATCAGGTAGGCGCCGGTCACCAGCGCGTGGCGGACACCCGCGTTGGCGCCCATGAGTCCATGCGCCGTGGCCAGCGCGCTCGGGAACGAGGCGCAGGCGCAGCCGATATCGAACGTTCCGGCCCGGTGGGCCCCGAGTTTCGCCTGCAGCACGGTGCTCGTGGCGGGCGTGATGTAGTCGGGTGTGTCGGTACCGACAACGATGAGATCCAGCGCCGAGGGGGCGAGTCCGGCCCGCTCCAGTGCCTGCTGCGCAGCGGCCAGGGCCAGATCGGAGGTGGCCTGGTCGGCTTCGGCGTGCCAGCGCTGACGGATACCCGTCGTCGCCTCGAACCGGTCTATGGTCTGCGCCGCCTCGGCGCGGGCGCGTAGGTCGTCGTTGGTCACCCGCCGCGAAGGCAGGTAGTGACCTGTGGCGACAATACGGGCGGACGGCGGCATGCTGCGCGTGTTCCGTGCCGAGATCAGTGAACCGGCGGAGCCGGGCCCTGCGTGCGACCCCGCGCGTTGACGATGGCGGCGGAAGGTCGCATTACCAATCCTTCGCGTTACCAAGCATCTTGGCAGATATCCCGACAGCGGTCGACGCCCATCCGTATGGCTGTCGCCATAAGGGGACAACCCCCCGGTCGCGTTGCTGCGAGCGGCCTTTCCGTGACCCCGGGTAACCGTCATCGCCGTGTGCAATTGTTGCGCTGCCGCGCCGTGCTAGCTTGCGTCGCGACGTAAGGGGGACGGGTTGGAGACGAGCAGGATGCGACGTTTTGACCGGTCTGACCGACAGCATGTGTTCTGGTGGTCGCCGCCCAGCCGGCGCCTGCGTATATGGCGGCGGGAGAACGCCGGGGATTATCTCTCCCCGGTGCTCGTCGAGCGCATGCTCCGTGGGTATCGGCTACGACTGAGAGACAAGCGCCCGGGCACCGGGCGGCTATTTGCGATTGGCTCCGTGCTGCATTTCGCCAGCGACGGCGACGTGGTGTGGGGATCGGGGGTGAACGGCAAGATCGAGGCCGATCGCCACCGCTTTCGCAATCTGGACGTGCGCGCCGTGCGAGGTCCGCTAACGCGCGAGTTCCTGGCGCGTCGCGGCATTGAGTGCCCGCCGGTGTATGGCGACCCGGCCTTGTTGTTGCCGGTGCTCTGTCCGGACCTGGCCAGTGCGTGCCGGGGGAAGCAGGACTACGTGATCGTGCCCCACATGCACGACCTCGCGGGGCTGCGGGCGGCCGGCGTCGAGCGCGACCGGGTGATTTCGCCGCTCGTTCACTGGCGGCGTTTCGTCACGCGCATCCTGGACAGTCGGCTGGTGCTTTCGGCGTCGCTGCACGGGTTGATCATTGCCGAGGCCTTCGGCATCCCCGCGCGGCTGCTTCGGCTGTCCGAACGCGAGTCATTGTTCAAGTACGAGGATTACTACCGCGGCAGCGGGCGTGACACGTTCATGCCGGCGACCACTGTCGCCGAGGGGCTGTCGCGTGGCGGCGAGCCACCGCTCGATTTCGATCCCGAGCCGCTGCGGCGCGCGTTTCCTCTCGATCTATGGACGGAGAAGGAGGTCGTCAACCATGCATGATGGTGCCAGTGGCACGGTGTGGCGCGAGGGTCGGGATGACGCTGGCCCTGCTTTCCACGAGCCCGGTGCGGATACGGCATCGACCGTAACCCGCGATGCGCCCGTGAGCGCGCCGCGTGTGCTCATGCTCCCCGACGCCAGCAAGGGCAACCCGTACCAGCGGCAGTTGCGTTCGGCGCTGGAGCGCCGTGGCGCGAGAGTCCGGCTCGCTAATCCGGCGGGCGTGCTGCCACTGCTCGGGGCCGTGCGTCGCCACGGCCCGGTAGACGTGCTTCATCTCCACTGGACTCACCGCCTCGTGGTCGGGGCGACGCGACTGCGTACGCTCGCCAAGGCGACCCGGTTTCTCGGCGAGCTTCTGACGCTGCGCTTGCGTGGGGTCTCCGTGGTGTGGACGGCGCATAACCTGCTCGAGCACGAACGTCGCCAGCCGGGCATCGAGCTTGCCTGCGGACGGCTTGCCACGCGTCTGTACAAGCGGGTGATCGTGCACTGCGGCGCTGCGCGTCGGCAAATCGCCGATGCGTACCGGCTGCCGGTCGACTCGCCCGTGCTCACGCAGGCGCCGCACGGCCACTTCATCGGTGCGTACGGTGACGGCATGTCCCGGGACGAGGCGCGCCAGCGCCTGGGGATCGAGGCCGACGGGCCGGTGTTTCTCCACTTCGGCCAGATCCGCCCGTACAAGGGGGTGTTCGAGCTGCTCGACTGCTTCGCGCGGCTGGACTCGCCCGGCGCCAGGCTCCTGATCGCCGGCCGCCCCTGGGACGACGCCACGGCCGCCGCATTGCGGGCCCGTGCCGCCGAGGACCCGAGGATTCAGCTGGTGCTCGAGTTCATTCCCGACGAAGACGTGGGCGTCTACCTCGCCGCCGCCGACGCCATGGTGCTGCCCTACCGGGACATTCTCACCTCCGGCAGCGCCATGCTCGCGATTTCGTTCGCCCGTGCAGTGGTCATGCCGCGCTGTGGCTGCGCCGAGGAAATGCTCGGTGACGATGCCGGTGCCCTGCTCTATGACCCGTATGCGGCGGACGGTCTGGCCGGCGCCATGGAACGCGCCGTGACCGCCGACCTGGACGCGCTCGGGGCTGCGGGTCGTGCCCGGGCCGAGGGCTTCGACTGGGACACGATCGCTCGCACCACTCTCGATGCCTATCTGGGATACCCGGCTCATGAATGATTCGCCCACGCCCCGATTGCGCTTCGTCGTGTACTGGCGGCAGGCGGACTGGGGGTTCTACCACCGGCGCAATGAGGCGTTTGCGCGGGCGTTGGCCAAGCTGTCCGACGTCGCCGAGGTCGTGCACGTGGAGGCGGTGAGTGTCAGGGGGCTCGTCGCGAATCTCGTGCGCGCGGCATTCACCCGCGATCGTGGTTTGCGCCGGGCGTACCGCCTGCATGTGCGCAAGGCCCTGTCACCGCGACCCGTGCGCGTCGACGACGGACTCGCCGTCAAGAGCCTTGTGCTCGCCACGCTGGGCGCCGATCAACGGCTGGAGGCGGTCAACCATTGGCTGATGCGGCGTCAGGTGCGCTCGCTCAGGGGGCCAGCGCCCACCGTGCTCCTCGCCTATCCGCCAGCGCCGCGTCTTGCGGAGCTGGCGCGCAACCTCCGCGCGGAGCTGGTGCTGGCCGACCTCGTCGATGACGTGCCGGCTCTGGAGACGGACCCGGATCGCCGTGCGGCCCGGGTGCAGGAATACGTCGAGATTCTGCCGGACTGCGGTGCCGTATTCGCGACCTCTCCCCGCCTTGCCGAGGCATATGGTGAGTACGCGCCCAGCGGTATCGAGTTCCTGCCCAACGGCGTCGGTGTCGACGATTCGCCGCCCCCGGCGGCGAAGGACAAAGAACGCCCCCGAGTGGGCTATATAGGGGCGCTCAACCGCACGCTGGATACGGAGCTGGTCGACCGTGTGCTCGGCGATCACCCCGAGGTGGATTTCGTCTTCATCGGGCCGCTGGAGACCAGCGCCGCCGCGTTCGTTCGCAACGCACGGGCACGGCATCCCAACTGCCACTATCTCGGGCCCAAGCGTCATGGCGAGTTGCGGCGCCACATGGCCGCCTGCGACGTTCTCATCAACGTCAAGCGCGCGGACGTGACCACCCGCGGCAACGATTCCATCAAGATCTACGAATACCTCGCCACCGGCCGTCCGGTGGTGAGCACATCCATGGCGCCTGCCGATCGCTTGCGCGAGCTCCTCCACGTCAGCGACGAGCCCGAGGGGTTCAGCCGCATGCTCGGGCAGGCGCTTGCCGAGGATGACCCGCAGCTGGCGCAGCAGCGGCGCCGTGTGGCTCTGGACAATGCCTGGGAGCGGCGTGTCGAGCGCATCGTCACACGCGTCGACGAGCTTCTCGAGGATGCCGGGCCGCAACCACGAATGGCGGGGGCGCGATGAATCTGCGTCGATCCGCCACCCATGCGGCCTTCTGGGGCCTTGCCCAGAAGTGGGGTTACCACGCGGTGCGCTTGCTGGTGTTCGTGGTGCTGGCGCGGCTTCTGGACCCCGCGAGCTTCGGCGTCGTCGCCCTCGCCGGCGTGTTCGTACTGCTCGGCGAAATGCTCGTGGACCAGGGGTTCGCGGATGCGCTCGTGCAGCGCACCGCGGTGGGACCGGCGCATCTCGACAGCGCATTCTGGGCAAGCTTCGCGATCGGCGTGATGCTGACTGCCGGCTGCGTGCTGTTCGCGGGTCCTTTGGCGGCCGTGTTCGACGAGCCGAGGCTCGCGCCGGTGCTACGTGCGCTGGGGCCGGTGCTGCTCATCACGTCGCTGTCGCGCACCCATGAGGCGCTGCTGCGCCGCGAGCTGGCATTCAAACGCATCGCCAAGATCAGCTTGGCGTCGGTAGCCGTGGGCGGCGCGGCGGGGCTGTGGCTCGCCATGCTGGGTTACGGGGTGTGGGCGCTCGTCGCCCAGCTGCTCGTCCAGCGTCTGGTTCAGCTGCCGTGCCTGTGGTTCTCGGTGGCATGGCGTCCGCGGTTGCGGTTCTCCCTGCCCCATTTCCGTGCACTGGCGCGTTTCGGCGTGAATGTCGTCGGCATCAATCTCCTCAACGTGGCCAACCGCCAGGCGGACCATCTGCTTATCGGCTACTTTCTCGGCAGCACCGTGCTCGGCTATTACACGGTCGGCTATCGCCTGATCCGCATACTGCTGGATCTCCTGCCTCAAGCCATCATGCCGGTGGCTTTCTCGGCGTTCTCACGCCTGAAGGCGGAGCCGGTACGGCTGCGCGAGGCATTCTACGAGGCGACGCGTGTGATGGCGCTGGGGGCTTTTCCGGCTTTCTGCGGTCTTGCGTTGCTTGCGCCGGCGGTCACCGAGGTTGTCTTCGGTCCGCAGTGGGCACCGAGCGCGAGCGTGATGCAGGTGCTCACCGCCATCGCCGCATTGCAGTCGATATCGCTGCTCTGTCCCGCGGCCCTGAAGGCGCTCGGCCGCCCCCAGTGGGTGCTGTTGATCACCGCGGCCAATGCCGTGGCCAACGTGGCGGCGTTCGCCATCGCCGTGCACTGGGGCATCGTCGCCGTGGCCGCAGCCTACGCGGTGCGCGGCTATCTGCTCTGGCCGCTGACCTGGACCGCGCTCGACCGTCTCGTCTCGTTGAGTCCCCGGCGTTATCTCGGCGCGCTCATGCCGGCGCTGGTCGGCTGTGGCGTGATGGCGTTCGCGGTGCGCGGAATCGCGTCGGGGTTGCCCGGGGACTGGGGCGCGTTCGCCAGGTTGCTGGCGCTGGTACCCATGGGGGCCGTTGTCTACGTCGCCGCCGCATTCACGGTCGCTCCCGCCCAGTGCCGCGCCCTCGCGCACCAGGTCCTGCAACGCCACCCGGTCCAGGAAGCACGCTCATGACTGACCAATCGCCCGTGTTCATCGTCGGTATGGCCCGCTCGGGAACGACGCTCATGCGCGCGTTCCTCTCCGCGCATCCGGGAATCGCGGTTTCCCCGGAGACCCACTTCCTGAGCTACTGGGTGCGTCGCCATGGTCATGAAGAGTTACGTGGATGGAGTGACTACCGCGACTTCTGGGCTGCGTTCAGCGCGAGTCACCACTTCACGCGCATGGGGGTCGACCCCGCGGATGTCAGCGCGCGTCTGCCCGCCGACGAGCCACCTACGTTCCGCAATGTATTCACCGCGCTGATGGACGCGTATGCCGCGACCACCGGCAAGCCGCGCTGGGGCGAGAAAACCCCCGGACATCACGCGCACCTTGCCCGTGTGCTCGGCTGGTATCCGAACGCACAGGTGGTTTACATGCTGCGCGATCCGAGGGCGGTCGTCGCCTCGCTGCTGGAGGCGCCATGGGCGGAGCCGAGCATCACCCATCAGGCGGCACGCTGGCGCGACAGCACGCGCTCGCTCAATGCCTGGGAGGGAGACCCGCGGGTGCAGATCGTGCACTACGAGGCGCTGGTGACCGATCCGGAGACGACGCTGCGCCGCGTCTGCGAGTTCCTCGGCGAGCCTTTCGACGAGCGCATGATGGCCCGTGGTGGCGCGAGCCGGCAGGAAAGCTCGGGCTATGGACAGTGGGGGCAGAGCCACATCCGCGAGGCACACGCGCCCCTGCGCACTGACAGCCTGCTGAAGTGGCAGCAACGTTTGACGGCGCAGCAGGTGGCACTGATCGAGTATCTCACCCGCAAGGGGATGTTTCGCTACGGCTATACCGCGGTGACAGAAGGGCCGGGTGCATTCGGGTGGGCGCGGCTGATGGGGGCGCGGGTGCACGACCGCCTCTTTCGCGAAGTGCGCCGGGTGCAGGGCACTGCCCGTGCCGACGTCGCCGATGTCCCGCCGGGCGCCCAGACGCAAGTGCGCGGTGAAGTCAATGCCGAGACGCCGGCACGCCCGGAGGAGTCCGGCAAGTGAGATCCATGCCGGTGTCACGACGCTGGATGCCGGCGGGGCAGTACCGGCGGCGACGCGCCACAGTCGGTGACTCACGCCGCCGCGCGGGGCGGTCGGTGTCGACTGCCCCGAATGCGGGTCGTGGACCGGCGACAGTGGCGCACGCCGCCACGCTTGGGGTTTCGGGGGTGAGGAGGGCGGCGGCTGTTGCCATGTCGCGACGCTTTTCTCGCCGGAAAAGTGGTGTTTTGGACTGCAACGGACCAAGGGTTTGTGCAGGTGAATCAAGACGATGATCTGTCCTGGCATCGTCCGTGCTTTGGTTTGCGCCGGTGCGACGCCCGGGGCGCCGGGCACGGGCACATCGCACGCTCATCGCCGGGTTCGCCTACAGCCCTGATCGCTCACGGTATGGGTGCGTACCGCACCCCGGAAGCAGGAATGGACGCGATGTACGAAATGACTAGTAACACCGATAACGCCCGTCATTCGGGTACGCGCTACAAGGGCATCATTCTCGCCGGTGGCTCGGGTACCCGGTTGCAACCGCTGACGCCGGCGGTGAGCAAGCAGCTCATGCCGGTGTTCGACAAACCGCTGATCTACTATCCGCTGTCCACGCTGATGCTTGCCGGCATCCGGGACATTCTGATCATCACCACACCACGTGACAGCGCGGCCTTTCAGGAGCTGATCGGCGACGGCAGCCAGTGGGGTATCTCCGTGAGTTACGCCATCCAGCCGGAGCCGCGCGGCCTTGCCGATGCCTTCCGTGTCGGTCGTGAATTCGTGGGCAACGATCCGGTGTCGCTGATACTCGGCGACAACCTCTTCTACGGCCACGGCATGCAGGCGAGTCTCGAGCGCGCCACCGCCGAGACCGATGGTGCCACGGTGTTCGGCTATTACGTCAGCGACCCGCAGCGCTACGGCGTGGTCGCGTTCGACGAGTACGGACGCGTCGACGACATCGAGGAGAAGCCGGCGCAACCGCGCTCCAACTACGCGGTCACGGGCTTGTATTTCTACGACAACGACGTGCTCGACATCGCCCGGGACATCCAGCCGTCGGAGCGCGGCGAGCTCGAGATCACGGACGTCAACCGCGAGTATCTGGCGGCGGGCAAGCTGCGGGTGGAACGTCTCGGTCGCGGTATCGCATGGCTCGACACCGGAACCCACAAGGCGCTCACGGACGCCTCGCAGTTCGTGCGTATCGTCGAGGAGCGCCAGGGACTGAAGATCGCCTGCCCCGAAGAGATCGCCTGGCGTCAGGGTTTCATTACCGAGCACGAGCTCGCCCGGCAGGCGCGTGCCATGAAGGCGAACGGCTACAGCGACTATTTGCTGCGCCTGCTCGATCAGGAGCGTCTCGCAGGCCCCTTCGAGCAGGCCTGCTGATCCGAATCAGATGATTCCCAATTAGGGCGGGCTCGCCCCGGTGTACCCGCATGCGGGCGGGGGCGAGTCGTGTCGTGAACGCGAGGCGACCATCATGCAAAACGAGCTGTTTGCTTATCTACTGGTGTTCCTGTTCGTCGTCCTGCTGACGGACTTTCTCAGGCGCCAGGCATTGCTGGCCGGTCTGGTCGATCAGCCGGACGCACGCAAGCGTCACGCTCGTCCGGTGCCCCCGGTGGGCGGCGGCGCCATATTCCTCGGGTGCCTGCTGGCTGCGCTTGCGCTGAACGTGCCGGAAGATTACGTGCGCATTCTGTTTCCGGTGGGTGCCGCGCTGGTGATCATGGGAGCGGTCGACGATCACTACGATCTCCCGCCACGCGCACGACTGGCGGTGCAGGCACTCGCCGCCTTGTGCACGAGCGTGCTGGGTGGGGCGACCCTGACCACGGCGGGTGACCTCATGCCCGGCGGGGGCGCCCTCACCCTCGGTGTCTTGGCAGTACCGGTGACCGTCCTCGGCACCGTGGGCACCATCAATGCGTTCAACATGGTCGACGGCATGGACGGTCTCTCCGGAGCACTGGCGCTGGTAGCGCTGGTGGGCTTCGCCGTCGTCGCCTACGCTGGCGGCGACAGCGGGCTGCTAACGCTGGCGCTGGTACTGGCTACCGGAGTGCTCGCATTCCTTACCCAGAATCTGCGCTCACCCTGGCGCTGGCGCGCGTCGGTGTTCCTCGGCGATGCCGGCAGCATGTTTCTGGGGTTCGCGGTTAGCTGGTTCGTCATCGAGCTCTCCCAGGGCCGTGCGCCTGCGATGTCACCGGTCACCGGGCTGTGGCTGTTGCTCGTGCCGTTGTTCGATATCGCCTATGTCATGGGCAGGCGGGTGGCGCGCGGGCGCTCGCCGCTGGCCGCGGATCGCCAGCACCTGCATCACTTCCTGCTGCGTATCGGTCTGCCGGTAACGCGGGCGCTTGCGGTCATCGTTTCCGTCGCGATCGTTGCCGCTGCCACCGGTCTGGCTTTCGAGCTCGCCGGCGTGGCCGACTGGGTCTCCCTCGCCGCATTCCTGGCGCTGTTCGGGCTGTACTGTCTCGGCATGACCTACGCGTGGCGGGTGCATCCGCGGCTCGTGCGCTGGCTCGCCCGCCGCCAGCATGCCAACACCACGCTGCCGGTGATGGCGCGGGCGTACCTGCAGGCGAGCCGCTACCGTGACGAGCGGCTGCATACCCCATGAAGGCGCAGCATCCCATGCCCGCGAACGGCATGCCGCCGCCCGCCAGCGGAGGCGGCGCAGCCGCGCCGGCACCGCCCGGCGGTCCGGCTGCGCCGGGGTTGATGGAGTACGTGCGCGTACTGCTGCGCAGCCGCCGGTTGATCGTCGCCGTGGTCGCGAGCGCCGTGCTCGCGGCCGGCGGCTACACGATGCTTCAGCCGCGCATGTATCTGGGCTCCCTCACCATGCAGGTGCAGCCTGATCCGCCGGCTTACGTGCCGTCGCTGCAGCAGAATCAGGCGCCGGCGGGCGGCGAGACATTCTTCACGACGCAGCTCGACATCATTCGCAGCCGCGCCGTGGCCGAACGGGTCGTCGACCGGCTCACCGAGGCGGAGCGCCGTGATTTGATGCCGCCACCGGGCGTGGCCGACCAGGTGCGGGGCGTCGTCGACACGGCGCTGGGCTGGGCGGGCGGCATGCTCGGGCTCGGCGGCGGGGACGCCGCCGGGACGGACGCCGGCGAGCCGGCACGCGAGGTACCGGACCGGCGCTCGCTCGTGCGACTCATTCAGAACAATCTCCAGGTACGGCGACGCAAGGACAGCGAGCTCGTGGAGCTGCTCTATCAGGCCCCCACGGCAGATGTCGCCGCGCGCGTCGCCAATCTCGTCGCCAGCGCCTATCAGGGTGTCCAGGAGCGCCAGCGCGTCGAAGTCAGCGAGCGGGTGCATGATTGGCTGGTCGCTCAGCTCGACAAGCTCAGGCAGAACCTTGCCGCCTCCGAGCAGGCGGTGCAGGCGTACAAGTCGCGCCATGATCTGCTCGACAGCCGAAACCTGGAGGAGGTGACAGGCAAGCAGCTCTCCAGCGTCACCCAGGATCTGCTCGATGCGCGTTCCGAGCGTATGCGTGTCGAGGTGCTCTACAACCAGGTTCAGGAGGCGGAGAACCCGGATGCTCTGGCGGCGGTGCTCGAGGATCCGGTCATCCAGCAGCTCAAGCTGCAGCAGGCGCGTCTTCGTGGCGAGCTCGAACGTCTGCGCAGCCACTACGGCGAAAACGCCTCCAAGGTCGCCTCGGTGCGGGCCGAGCTCGAGTCGGTGTCCGCACGGCTCGACGCCGAGCTCGAGCGTTCCGTGGCATCCATCAGTCAGCGCTACGAGCAGGCCAGGCAGCGTGAGGAGCGGCTCGTCGCCGCGGAAAAGGATCTCAATGAAGGTCTGCGGGACCGGTCCGACGTGGAGCTCGGGCTCGCCAAGCTGGAGCGCGAGGCGGAGACCAACCGCGAGCTCTACGAGGCATTCCGCAGCCGCATCAAGGAAATCAACCTAACCGGTGCCATGGGCAACCCGGGTATCCGGATTCTGGATCGGGCGCTTCCACCGGGGGCGCCTTTCAAGCCCAATCCGGTGCGCATTCTCGCCATTGCCGGCTTGCTCAGCGGCGCCGCTGCAGTGGCCCTGGCGTTCTTGATGAACAACCTGCGCCAGCGCTTCTACACGCCTCAGGGGGTGGAGGAGCACCTGCCGGCGCGAGGCCTCGGCATGGTGCCGAAGGTGGAGCTCCGCCGACCAGCGATGCTCCCGCGTTATGCCGTGCTCGAGCCGGCGTCGGGCTTTACCGAGGCGGTCGGTGCGATCCGCACGAGGCTGCAGGTCGGGGACCGCGCCGGTGCACCGCAGATGATCATGGTGACCTCCGCCCTCCAGGCTGAGGGCAAGAGCACGCTGTCCAGCAATCTCGCCTGCAGTTATGCACAGATCGGGCGGACGTTGCTGATCGACGGCGACCTGCGTCGCGCCAGCCTCTCGAGCCACTGGCAGCGTCCGGGACTCACCGATTTCGTCCTGCGCCGCGCCCGGCCGCGCGACTGCATCGCCCGCGACGGGTTGCTCCCGAATCTCTACCTCATGGGCAAGGGGCACGCGTCGCCGCATCCGTTGGAGTTCTTCGCCACCGACGATCTTACGCGCGCCTTCGCCGCGCTACGGCGGCATTTCGACTGGATCGTCATCGACACCGCGCCGGTGCTCACGGTGAGCGACGTGGAAATGATGGGCCATCTCAGCGATGGCGCCATTCTGGCCGTGCAGGCGGGCAAGACGCCCACGGATGCCGTATCCGAAGCGTACCGCCGACTGCTCGCCGCCCAGGTCCGGATGCTCGGCGTGACCCTGACTCAAGTGGATCTCAAGGAGGTGACCCGCTATGGCGGCTACGCCTATGGCGTCCAGTGATCCCGGCGGCCAGGCGCCGCGGGTGTATGTCGTGGTGCTCAACTGGAACGGCTGGGGCGATACCATCGCCTGCCTGGAGAGCCTGTTGCGCAGTGACTACGCGAACTTTCGCATCGTCGTCTGCGACAACGCGTCCACGGACGAGTCGGTGGACGCGCTGCGGCGCTGGGCCGCTGGCGAGCTCGATGCCCTGCCGCCACGCGAATCGCGGGTGAGCCGTTGTGTGCGTCCGCCGGTGACCAAGCCGATCGCCTGGTACGAGCTCGACCGGGAGATGGCGGAATCCGGCGAAGACGATGACGATCCGGCACTGACGCTCATCCACACCGGCGCCAACCTGGGATATGCCGGTGGCAACAACATCGGCCTGCGTTATGTCCAGCGTCGTGGCGATGCGGACTACGTCTGGCTGCTCAACAACGACACGGTGGTGGATGCTGCAGCGTTGCGTCACCTGGTCACCCGCCTTCAGGCGGCGCCCGAGGCGGGGTTGTGCGGGTCGACCCTGCTCGATCAGGCCGAGCCGACTCGTGTGCAGGCACACGGCGGCGCACGGTTCAATCCATGGCTCGGCACCCATCGCGCGCTCGGGGGCGGACAGCGGTGGCAGGGGGAGATGGACGCCGGCGCCGTCGAGCGCCAGATGTCCTACGTCATCGGCGCGTCCATGTTCGCCTCGCGACGCTGGCTGGATCGTGTCGGCCTGCTCTGCGAGGACTACTTCCTCTATTTCGAAGAGATCGACTGGGCGGTGCGCGGACGGCCGGAGTTCACGCTTGCCTACGCGCCGCAAAGCCTCGTCTACCACAAGGAGGGAGCGAGCACGGGCCGCCCCGAACGTTCTCTGCGCGCCGATTGCCTGGCGTTGCGTAATCGCCTGCGCTTTACCCGTAACCGCCTGCCCTGGGCGCTGCCGACGGTATGGCTCGGGCTCTTCTGGGCATTGATCAATCGCATTCGCCGCGGCCAGCTCGATCGCGTCCGCCCGATTCTCATCATCTTGCTGGGACGCAGCCGCACGACATAGGAGTCTGTATGGGGACCTGGGGGAACCGTTTCACGGCAGCATCCGCGCCCGCACTTACCCGTCACGTCTGGCGTGCACTGCTATTCGCGGTCGCATTGCTGTTCACGAGCGTGACCGCCTGTGCCGGTGGCGACGATGACAGGGCGTCGGATTCGCAGGCCGTCACCGTGGTGAGCGACGGCAACAGCAGTTTCCGGATCGTTGTCGACGAGAACGCGCACACGATGGTGCGCCACGCGGCCGGGGAGCTCGCCGCCCATATCGAAGCCGCTACCGGGACTCACCTGCCGGTGCGTACCGACACGGGCGCTGGCACACCCCGCATCAGCGTGAGCGTCGACCCGGCGTTGGGCATCGGAGCCGAGGGCTATCGCATCAGCGCGGTCGGCGGGAACGTCCGGATCGTCGGTAATGACGCCACTGGTGCACGGTACGGTGTCTACGAGTTTCTCGAGCGTTACGCCGGCGTGCGCTGGTTCGCGCCGAATTACACGCATGTCCCCGAGCGCGAGGGCATCGTCGTGCCAAGGGAGACGGTCACCGAGCGCCCGGCGTTCGCCTATCGCGAGGCGTTCGTTCGCGAGGCGGACGATCCACTGTATAGCGCGCACAACCGGCTCAACGGGCGCTTCGGCCAGCGCCTGACCGGCTATACCGGCAGCCCGGCGTTCACGGCCCTGCGCAAACGCAACATCTTTCGCCTCGTGCCTCCCGGGCGCCACCGCGAGGAGCATCCGGAATATTTCGGTGGCGGTCAGCTGCGGTTCGCCGAGCCGGGTGTACGCAGGGTCGCCATTGATGCGGTCCGTGAGCTGCTCGCGGAGTGGGGTAACGGTGATTATGCGCTGCTCATCGAGCATGCCGACGTCGATTCCTACTATGACGAGGCACCGGATGCCGCCCTCATCGAGCGTTACGGCACGCCGGCGGGCGCCTACCTCGACTTCGTGCGGGCCATTGCCCGCGCCGTGGCCGACGACTACCCCGACGTGACTATCCTCGCCCAGGCCTACCGCTGGAGCCGGCAACCGCCGCGGGCGATGCGCCTGCCGTCGAACATGGCGGTGATGTTCTCCGACATCGAACGGGACTTCGCCCGCCCGCTCTCGGCGGAGGTGAACCGGCCGATTCTCGAGGATCTCGAGGGCTGGCAGCGCGTTGCCGGGCGCGTGCTGGTGTGGACGTACATGACCAATTTCGCGGGCTATCTTCAGCCGTTTCCCGATTTCGAGGCGTTGCCGCAGGATCTGCGTCGGCTGAACGGGCTCTCCGCGGTTCGTGGCGTGTTCGCCCAGGGCGCGTACAACACGCTCGGCAGTGAGTTCGCGCCCCTGCGCGCATGGTTGCTGGGGCAGCTGTTGTGGGAGCCGGGTCAGGACCCGCAGACACTCATCGATGAGTTCCTCGCCGGTTACTACGGCGACGCTGCCCCTCAGGTGGGTGCCTACATCGACCTGCTGCAGGAGACGGTCGCCGCCACCGGCACGCCGGTGCGCGACAAAATGGGGCCAGCGGCGGCGTACCTGACCACGGATATGCTCCAGCGCGCCGACCGGCTGTTCGAGCGCGCGAAGGAACGGGTCGCCGATCAGCCGGCCTACCGGCAGCATGTGCAGACGGCTCGCATGCCCGTGGATTACGCGATCCTCAGCAATCCCGACTTCGCCGACAGTCCCGGGCGACAGGCGCGCCTGGAACGCTTCGCCGCCGCCATGGAGGCGGCGGACATGAGTGCCTACCGGGAAGGCCGTGGCAATCCGCCGAGCCAGTTGGTGGAAGCGCTGTCCATCGCGCGCACACCGGCACCGCTGCCGCAGCGTTGCCGGGAGGAAGAGCAGCCGGAGTGTCCGGTGGCCCAGGAGCTGTCCTTCGACCTCGCCGGCGGCGCGCGCATCGTGGCGGAGGCCGGTGCCTCGAACGGCGCGGCCGCTCGGCTCTCCGGCGACCGCAGTGCCTGGGGTATCCAGCTACCGCTGGAGCGGTTGCTACCCCGGGAGGGGGAGTGGCGCATCTACGCGCGCGTGCGGGTGCCGGGCAGTGACGGTGGATACGGCGATCATGGGCTCAATGCCGGCATTTATCCCGGCGAGCGTGGCGCCTACTCCCAGGGCGAGCTCGGTGACGAGGCATACACGGTGATCCGTCTGCCGGGCACATGGCGTCGCGGCGGTGACCGTTACGTCTGGTTCGCGTCGCCGAGAACCGGGCAGGTCGACGCCGTGATCGTCGATCGCCTGTTCGCCGTCCGCGAGGAGGACGGTGCGTGACAGCCGTGGCAGTCCACCACGCGCTGGGTATGCCCCGGTTGCCGTCGCGGGCACGTGGCGGCGATCCGGCTACGCGTGCGTGGACTGCCCTGGCGCTGGGGGTGACGGCGAGCCTGGCGCTGCCGGCAGTCAAGATCCCCGTGGGGATCGACCTGCGCGTTGGCCAGATCGTACTCGCGGGGATGTTCGGGCTGATCGTGCTGCACGACCTCACCACGCTACGGATGCGCTGGGGGCCGTTGCTCGCGATCGTGGGCGTTGGCCTGATGCTGGGTACGCTGAGCACGCTCACGACTTATCCGAAGGTCAAGGAGATGACCTTCATCATCAAGTACGTGGCGGTTTTTCCGGTGGCGTACTACGTGGGCGTGAGAATGCTGCCCCTGGTCGGCGCACGGCGTCTGGCGCTGGTGCTGGAGCTCACGCTGGCCTTCGCGCTGGCGTTGTCCGTTGCCCTCGAGGCGCATCCGGTGCCGCTGTTGATCCACGAGCGCCCGCCCCACCTGTCGGTGGGGTTGAAGGGCAGCTTCTGGGAACAGGGGGAGCTGGCGTTCTTCGCCGGACTGTTCATGCTCGGCTCCCTGGCCCTGCGCATGGAGACGCTGCAGTGGCCGGCCCGGCGCTGGCCGCTCGTCGCGCTCTATGCATTCACCATCGGCTGCGCGCTGGCGAGTCACAACAAGACGGTCTGGGTCGCCCTGGTGGCGGCCTGTCTCGCCGCCGCGGTGGCCTATCGTGGACGCCCGGAGCTCAGTGGCGTGGCAAGGCGGTGGGCAGTGCGACTGGCGGGGGCGGCGGTGCTCGGCGCGGTCGCGCTCGCCGCGTACAACGCCTGGCTGCCCGCCGACGAAAAGCTCGTCACGGCGCGCATGCTCGAGCACAAGTGGGAGGCCGAGCGTGGCGCCGCGCTGCGTATCGCCTGGGAGTTGATCATGGAGGCACCGTGGCTCGGCCACGGGTTCGGCTTCGTCGAGGCGTATTTCGGCAATTTCCCGTCGGACATCATCGGTCTCGGAAGCGGCGTCGCGCAGCTGTTCAACTCTTATCTCGATATCTGGCTGTCCGCCGGCATGCCAGGGCTGATCTACGCTCTGGGCCTGCTCGCCGTGGGCTTCAGCCCGCGCAGCCTCTTCTCCGTGCTCACGATCGGGTATCTGTTCACCTTCGCCAATGTGAACCCGGTGGCGCAGCACGAGTATTACCACCTCTTCGCAGGCCTCGCCTATGCCGCGGCCTTTCAGGCGCGGCACACGCTATCCGACCACGGAGGACAAGGAGTACGGCATGGCATATACGGCACAAGCGGCGCGTAGTGTAGAGGACGCGCGCCCGGGGCCGGATCGCGAACCGGCCCCACGGGTACTGCTCTCGGTGGTCAGTCACGGTCAGGCGGACCTCGTGCAGGGCCTGCTCGAGGACATTCGCGCCGGCTGGGATCCTGACGGGCTGCATCTGGTTCTGACCCAGAATCTGCCGGAGCACGAACCACCGGGACTGCGTAATCTGCCGTTTCCGGTGACGGTGATCCGCAATCTTCGCCCCAAGGGCTTCGCGGAAAACCACAACACGGCCTTCGAGGCCGTGGCGAGTGACTATTTCTGCGTTCTCAATCCCGATATCCGCTGTTCCGATGATCCGTTGCCCGGTCTCATCGACGGCCTCGAGCATGCGCGTGACGGCCTCGTCGCGCCCCAGGTGGTCAGCCCGGCGGGCACGCCCGAGGACAGCGCCCGCCGCCGCATGACACCGGTGCGCATACTCCGTCGCGTGCTTGCCCGCGCCGGAGGGGGTGACTACGAGCTCTCGCACCAGCCGATCCAGCCGGACTGGGTGGCGGGCATGTTCATGCTGCTGCGGGCCTCGGCCTTTCGAGCGGTGGGCGGCTTCGATCCCCGGTACCGCCTCTACTGCGAGGACGCGGATCTGTGTCTGCGCCTGTGGGCCGGCGGCTGGCGGGTGCGCCTGCTGCCGTGGGTCCGCGCGGTGCATGACGCGCGCCGTCAGAGTCACCGCGATGGACGTTACCTGCGCTGGCACGTGACCAGCCTGCTGCGCTTCTTCGTCCGCCATCCCATCGACAGGAGGAACCAAACGTGAGCGTCAGGGAGCGCGCTGCCGCGGCGACGGCCGACTCGCCCACCGTGGAACCGTCGCCACGCGCGGACACGGTCGCCGAGCAACAGCGCTCGGCGCGCCGTATCGCGGTCGTGGCCATTTCCTATATCGCCCGGCGTGACGGGATCAGTGTCTACACCGAAAGCCTGCTCGTGGAGTTTCTCGCCGCCGCCCGTGAAGCGGGCCGGGCACTCACGATCGACGTTTTCGCCTGCGGCGACGCCGCCGAGATACTGGAGAAGCGTCTGATCGCCCGTCTCGGCGAGGATCCGGGAACCCCGGTGGCCGTCAATGTGATAGCCACCGCCGGCGACGGGTTGCGGACGAAGTATCTGGAGATACCCACGCGGGTGCGACGCGGGCGCTACGACGCGGTGGTCCTGCCGAACCTGCAGCCGGTGTGGCTGCCGGCGGACCGCACGCTGGCAATTCTCCACGACCTCACCTACCGCGTGGCTGCGCCGCATTTTCCGTTCTGGCGGCGCGTGTACATGGATTTGCTGACCCGTTTCTGGCTGATGCGCACGCGCACTGTCGGTTGCATTTCCGAGAGCGGGGAGGCCGATCTGCTTCGCTATTATCCGGCCAGTGCACGCCGGCGCCGGCTGCAGCTGCCCAATGGCCTGCCGGAGAAGATCGCCGCTCAGCCGCGGCCGAGCACCGACGAGACCGAGCGCGCGCTCACCGATAACGTCATCGACCTGTTGTTCGTGGGGCGGCTCAACCGTCTCAAGGGCTTCGACCGCATCTGTCACCTGTGCGAGTGGCTCGAGGCCTACTGTGCGGAACAGGGCATCACCGCGCGCATCCACGTTGTCGGCAAGGATACTGCGGAGAGTGCCGAGCTCCTCGGTGCGTTGCGTTGCAACCACGTGAGCCTGGAGCGCCATGGCTATCTCGACGACGAGGCGCTCAATGCGCTTTACCGGCGCAGCGGCTTCTGCCTGTTCTTCTCCCGTAACGAGGGCTTCGGACTGCCGGTGCTCGAGGGTATCTGGCAGGGGTGCGTGCCGTTGCTGTCCGATATCGGCGTCTTTCGCGAGGTCATGGGCGAGGGCTACCCGCTGTTCGCCGACGACGAGCGTGGCCAGAGCGCGACGGTCGCCTTCATCCATCGCGTGCGCACGGATGCTGCCTACCGCGGTGAAATCCTCGCACGCATGGAAGATGCGTTGTCGCGCTGGGAGACAGGCTATGCGCGCGCCGCCCGGAGACTCCTGGATTGGGCGCAGCGGCCTGCCGCAAAGAAAGGGGAAGTAACGTGAACGCGACGATACCGCCGGTCATTCTCATTGGCATGCACAGATCCGGCACGAGCCTGGTCACGCGCATGCTCCACGATCTCGGTCTGTTCACCGGCTGGCGCAAGGACATCAATCACGAGCCCTGGTATTTCCTGCGCCTCAACGATTGGCTGCTGCACCAGTGTGGCGGTGCCTGGGACAACGCCGAGCCGTTCCGTCACCTGCGAGACAGCGCCATGGCGCGTCGGGTGACGCTCGGGTACCTGCGTTTCATGCTGCGTGCGCCGCGGCGGGTGCTCTATCTCGGGCCCCGTGAGTTCCTGCGCCACGGTGACGTCTCGGCGCTGCAGCGCCCCTGGGGATGGAAGGATCCCCGCAACACCTACACGCTGCCGCTGTGGCGCGAGCTCTATCCGCAGGCCCGGGTGATCCACGTCTACCGTCACGGCGTGGACGTGGCTGCGAGTCTGCAGCGCCGTCAGACCGAAAGCGTCGCCCATGCGGAGCGTCGATTCCATCGGCGCCGCTGGCTCTATGGATTCATCGGCAAGAAGGGCGGGTTCGCGGAGTCCTGGCGGTGCGCCGATCTCGACGAGGCCCTCTCCCTGTGGCGCGAGTATACCGCGGAGGCCAGGCGTCAGGTCGGCGAATGCGGCGAGCTCGCCACCGAGGTGCGCTACGAGACGCTGCTCGAGGACCCGGCGCCCGTGCTGGAGCGGCTGGGCGAGTTCTGCGGCCTGTCACCTTCGGCCGACCAGTTCGAGCGGGCCGTGGCACGGGTGCGTTCGTCCCGGGCTTTCGCCCATCAACGTGATCCGTCGCTGCGTGAGCTCGCCGAGCGGCGCCGCGATGATCTCCACGCTTTCGGTTACTGAAGAGGAATGTGCATGTCGCAGATACGTCTGGGTGCGACCGCCGCGGCGTTGTGCGTGGTCGCGTTCGCCGTACACGCGCAACCGCCGGCTCTGGCGCCACTGCCCGAAGGCGAGACGCTGGGGCCGTATGTCTATGCCGGCAGCCGCTACGACAGCAACCCGTTCCGCGTCTCCGGCGACGACGAGGCCGAGGAACGACTCGACACGGGTGATTTCGACGATCTCATCCATCGCGCCGGCGCCGGTGTACGCATGAACTGGCCCATCAGCCTGCAGACGCTGCGGCTGGATGCATGGCTCGAGCGCAACCGCTACCAGCGCTTCGACGAGCTCGATCACACCGCCGGCGATGCCGAGTTGGCGTGGGACTGGGAGATCGGCCGGCGCTTCGGCGGCACCATCGAGACCGGCTACGCCCGCGAGCTCACGCGCTTCGAAGAGAACCAGTCGGTCGAGCGCGATATCAAGACGACCCGGCGCTACAGCGCCGACGGCGGTTATCGTTTCCTGCCGGACTGGGAGGTGCGCGCCGGGGTGGCCGAGCAGCGCCAGGGACATGACCGGCGGGAGACACTCGACCGTCATGAGCGCAGTCGTTTCGCCGAACTTGCCTACGAATCCCCCACGGGCTCGCGCGTGGGTCTGCGCGCCGAGCGCACGGACGCTGACCTGGAATCCACGCGCGAGGGTGGCGATGGTGCGGTGATCGACAATGATTACGCGCAGGATGACTACAGCGTGGTGCTGGGCTGGGCGGTCACCGCGCAGAGCCGCCTGACCGGCCGGGCCGGTTATACACGCCGGGAATTCGACGAGGCACGTGGCCGGGACTTCTCCGGCACCACCGCGCGGCTGACCTATGACTGGCAGCCGACGGTGAAGCTGGGGTTGCGTCTGTCGGGCTGGCGCGAGCTACAGGCCCGCGACGACGACGCGGTCAGCTATGTTCTCGCGCGCGGTGTCGGCCTGGAGCCCACCTGGCAGGCGACCCCGGATGTCACCCTGCGCGGCAGCCTCGCCTGGCAGCGCAGCGAGTTCCAGGCGGATGACGAGGCGGGTGTCGGCAACGCCGGCCGCGATGACACCACGCGCACCGTCGGCGTGGGCGTCGACTACCGGGCGCTGCGAAACCTGCGCGTGAGTCTGGGCATCGAGCGGGAGGTGCGCAATTCCAACCGGGCTGTCAGTGACTACGACTATGAGCAAGTTTCGGCGGGAGTGAGCTATGCGTTCTAGAATCCTTTGCATGATCGTTGCCGTGGTGACCGCCACGGTTGCGTTCCCGGGGTTCGCTTCAGCGCAGGAAACGCCCGAGGCCGGTGAGAGCTACGCGCTGGGGCCCGGCGACCGGGTTTCGATCACCGTGGCCGGGAGTCCGGAATACGATGTCAGTGCCCGGGTACGCGATGACGGCACCATCGGGGTGTCGTATCTCGGTGCCGTGACGCTCGGCGGCCTCACGGTGCGCGAGGCCGAACGCCGGATCGCCCGCGGCCTGCTCGAGCGCGGTTTGCTCCGCGATCCGCAGGTCGCGGTGCATATCGAGGAGTTCGTCAGCCGCCAGGTGACCGTCATGGGACAGGTGAAAAAGCCCGGGCGCTATGGGCTGGCGGGGCCGTCGACACTGCTCGACCTGATCGCCCGTGCCGGTGGCGTGAGCGCGGAGGGTGCGGACTACGTCGTGCTGGTGCGCGAGGGTGAGCGCCGCCGGCTGGACCTGGACGGGCTCACCGCCGGCGTACGCAATCCCGTTACCGTCCGCGCCGGCGACGTGGTCACCGTGCCGCGCATGGACGTCTTCTATATCGAAGGGGCGGTGAACCGCTCGGGCCGGTACCGTCTGGAGGAGGGGATGACCGTGATGCAGGCCATCGCCGTCGGGGGCGGCCTCACGCCGCGGGGCAGTTACGCTCGCGTCGAGATTCAGCGCCGCGGTGAAGATGGCGAGACGCAGGTTCTCGATGCCGAGCGGGATACCACCCTTCGTCCGAATGACCTCATCCACGTGAAGGAACGCATATTCTGATGCGCCGTCGACCAGGGGCGTGGCCGCCGGCCGCGCTCGTCGCGGCACGAACCACCACCAAGGAGCTGTGAGCGCGAATGAGCGAATACCTGGAGTGCTTCAAGGCCTACGACATCCGCGGACGTGTGCCCGACCAGCTCGACGAGGACCTTGCCTACCGCATAGGACGGGCGTACGCGACAGCCCTGGAGCCCGCTGACGTCGCGGTCGGCCACGACATTCGCCTGACCAGCCCGCAGATCAGTGACGCCCTCGCCCGCGGGCTGCAGGACGGCGGCGTCAACGTCCATGACATCGGGCTGTGCGGCACGGAGGAAGTGTACTTCGCCACCTTCCATTATCGCTTGGACGGCGGAATCATGGTGACCGCGAGCCACAATCCGCGGGATTACAATGGCATGAAGCTCGTACGTGCCGAGGCACGCCCGATCAGCGGTGATTCCGGGCTCGACGAGATCGAGCGGCTCGCCGCCGGCGAGCCCCAACCGCCGGTGGAACGTCGCGGCACCCGTCAGGACCTCGATCACCGCGACGCCTACGTCGAACACCTGCTCGGCTACCTGGCCGACGAGGCGCTGATGCCGCTGCGTATCGTGGTCAACGCGGGCAACGGGGGGGCGGGGGTCGTGATCGACGCCCTCGAGCCGCACCTACCGTTTCGCTTCGAGCGGCTGCACCACGACCCCGACGGGACGTTTCCCAACGGCGTGCCCAACCCGCTGCTCGAGGAGAACCGGGCGGTGACTGCCGAGCGGGTGCGCGCCAGCGGCGCCGACTTCGGCGTCGCGTGGGACGGCGACTTCGACCGCTGCTTCTTCTTCGACGAGCAGGGCCGGTTCATCGAGGGTTACTACATCGTGGGCCTGCTCGCCGAGGCATTCCTGCGCAAGCACGGCGGCGAGCGCATCGTCCATGATCCGCGCCTGACCTGGAACACCATCGATCTCTGCCGCGAGTTCGGCGGTGTGGCCATCGAGAGCAAGACCGGCCATGCCTTCATCAAGGAGCGCATGCGCCGCGAGGATGCGCTCTACGGTGGGGAAATGAGCGCTCACCACTACTTCAGAGGCTTCTCCTACTGTGACAGCGGCATGATTCCCTGGCTGCTGGTCGCCGAGCTCATCGGCCGCACCGGCAAGCCGCTGTCGCAGCTCGTCGACGAGCGGATTGACCGTTTCCCGGCGAGCGGGGAGATCAACCGTCGCCTAGCGGACCCGGCCACCGTGATCGCGGCCATCGAGCGCGACTACGGCGTGGACGCGGTGCGCGTCGACCATACCGACGGGGTGAGCATCGAGCTCTCCGATTGGCGTTTCAATCTGCGCATGTCCAACACCGAGCCGGTGGTCCGGCTCAATGTCGAGTCCCGCGGCGATCGCACCCTCATGGAGGAGAAGACCGCCGAGCTGTTAGGGCGGCTCGATGCATTTCCGGCGGCTGAGTAAGGGAGGCAATCATGCTGCATCCAGTGATTCTGTGTGGCGGGTCGGGCACGCGGCTGTGGCCCTTGTCCCGCAGCCGGTACCCCAAGCAGTTCCTGCCCCTGGAAGGGGACAACACCATGCTCCAGGCATCGGTGCTGCGCGCGGCGGGGCTGCCTGACAGCGACGGCGTCATCGCCGTGGCCAACCAGGAGCACCGCTTTCTGGTCGCCCAGCAGCTGCGCGAGGCCGGCGTCGACTCCTTCGATCTGGTGCTCGAGCCGGTGGGCCGGAACACGGCGCCTGCGGTCGCCGTCGCCGCGATCCGCGCACTCGCCAAGGACCCCGAGGCCGTGCTGCTGGTGATGCCGTCGGACCACCTGGTGCGCGACGACGCGGCTTTCCGTGCCGCCGTGACCGCCGGCATGCCCGCGGCCTCCGACGGTCGGCTGGTGACTTTCGGTATCGTGCCGACGCATCCGGAGACGGGTTACGGGTATATTCGCGCGGCGGATTCGGACGAGCCGGTGCGTGGCGTCGAGCAGTTCGTCGAGAAACCCGACGAGGCCACCGCCGAAGGCTATCTGGCCTCCGGGCGGTACTATTGGAACAGCGGCATCTTCCTGCTCGGGGCGCGCACGTATCTCGAGGAGTTGAAACGCCTGCGGCCGGACATCCTGGAGGCCTGCGAGCACGCGTTCGCCTCCGTGACCGAGGATCTGGATTTCCTGCGCCTGGACGAGGCGCGTTTCGCCGCCTGTCCGGCGGAGTCCATCGACTACGCGGTCATGGAGCATACCGAGCGCGCGGCGGTGGTGCCACTGGACTGCGGCTGGAGCGATCTCGGCAGCTGGGCGACGCTGCACGCCGTGGCGGAAGCCGGGGACGGCGGCAATGTCATTCACGGCGACGTCATCGCCGAGGATACACAGGGTTGCTACATCCGTTCCGAGGGCCGTCTCGTCGCTACCGTCGGCGTCGAGGATCACGTCATCGTGGAGACGGCGGACGCCGTGCTCGTGGCGCCACGTGAACGCGTGCAGGACGTCAAGCGTATCGTCGAGCGCCTGAAGGCCGACGGCCGCCAGGAAAGCGATTTCCATCGGCGTGTCTACCGGCCCTGGGGATCTTACGAGGGGGTCGCCAACGCCGAGCGTTTTCAGGTCAAACGCATTGTCGTCAATCCGGGCCAGCAGCTGTCGCTGCAGATGCATCACCACCGCGCCGAGCACTGGATCGTCGTGCGGGGCACTGCCCGTGTGCTGCGGGGTGACGAGACGTTCCTGCTCACCGAGGATCAGTCCACGTATATTCCGCTCGGTGTGCGCCACCGTCTCGAGAACCCCGGCGTGATTCCGCTCGAGGTGATCGAGGTTCAGTCCGGTAGCTATCTGGGCGAGGACGACATCGTGCGTTTCGGCGACGTCTACGGCCGAGCCCCCGCGATGGCGGCGTCGACCGAGGATGCCGGCAGCGACGCCTCCGCCTGAGCTCATCTGAGCGGGGGCGTGGGCCCCCGCTCAGGTTCCGGCCGTTACCGACTCCGGTACCCGCGTGTCCACGGGCATCGCCTGCTTCAACCGCGCACTCGCCGTGCGGATGAGATACCCCGCCCAACTGACGATGCCCATGAGCTTGCTGCCGTCCTCCAGCAGGAAGGCGCCCGGCGGTGTCACCCACTGCTGAAGCATATCGAAGCCGAGGGAGGCGGCGAAAAACGCGAGCGCCAGGCCGAGCAGCGGGTAGTCGCTGGCGCGGATGTCCCGATGGAACAGGGTGATAAAGGCGCCGATCATTGCGGCATAGCCGGCGTACACGGCCTCCTCGGAGACCCCGAGCCCCTTGGGCAGGACGATGTCGTGGAGCAGGAAGAGGTCGTCGAGGAGCAGCACTAGTGTCATCGTTCCCGCGGCGAGAAGGAATATGGGAGTGCGCCGCGCGCCGTGTCGGCGGGCGAGGAGGGCCGCGAACAGGCAGATCGCCGTGCTTGCGCACCACAGCAGGATACCGATATTCGACACCGCCCCCGCGAACGGGCTGACGCCGAGCACTTGCGCCGGATCGCGGGTCAGGTTCGCCATGGGCACCGCGTAGCCGATGCGCAGGGCGACAACGACGATCAGCAGCGCCAGGACCGGCGCGTAAAGGAGGATGAGGGTCGGCGTGAGGGTGCGCAAATGCTGGCGCAAGCCGATAGAGGGCATAGCGGTGGCGCTCCGTGGGTCTTGCACCGCCCCCAGCGCCCGCTCGCGGCGAGCGCCGCCCCACCGGCGCGTTCGCTGAACTGACACGACGGTCGGGGCTCATAGCCCCGACCGTCACGCGTGTGTCACATTCTAGCGCTTTTTCTTCTTCGGAATGTAGAGGTCGGTGAGGGTGCCCGCGGCAGCCTCGGCAGCCATGCCCACCGTCTCCGAGAGCGTCGGGTGCGGGTGGATGGTCAGGCCGATGTCGTGCATGTCCGCGCCCATCTCGATGGCGAGTGTCACCTCGGCGATGAGATCGCCGGCGTTGGGGCCGACGATGCCGCCGCCGAGCACCCGCTCGGTCTCGGCGTCGAAGATGAGCTTGGTGATGCCCTCCTCGCGTCCGAGGGAGAGGGAGCGACCGTTGGCCGCCCAGGGGAAGGAGGCCACCTCCACCTCGACGCCCTGGGCCTTGGCTTCCTCCTGGGTGAGGCCGACCCAGGCCACCTCCGGGTCGGTATAGGCCACCGAGGGAATCACGCGGGCATCGAAGGCGCTCTTCTCGCCGGCGGCGCATTCGGCGGCGACGTGAGCCTCGTGCACGGCCTTGTGGGCGAGCATGGGCTGGCCGACGATGTCGCCGATGGCGTAGATGTGCGGCACGCTGGTGCGCAGGTGCTCATCCACGGCGATGCAGCGCTGCTCGTTCACCTCCACGCCGGTGGCCTCCAGGTTGAGCAGATCGGTGTTCGGCCGCCGACCCACGGAGACCAGCACGCGGTCGAAGGTGTCCTCCGCCGGTGCCTTGTCGCCCTCGAAGGTGACCTTGACGCTGTCGTCGCCGGGCTCGATGCCGGTGACCTTCGTATTGAGGAAAATGTTCTCGTAACGCTTGCCGATGCGCTTGTGGAACGGCTTGATGATGTCGCGATCGGCGCCGGCCATCAGCCCGTCGAGGAGTTCCACGACGGTGATTTTCGAGCCCAGGGCGTCGTAGACGGTCGCCATCTCCAGGCCGATGATGCCGCCCCCGACCACCAGCATCCGCTCGGGAATGTCCTCCAGTTTGAGCGCGTCGGTGGAGTCCATGATGCGCGGATGGTCGAGATCGAAGCCCGGCGGCGCGGCCGGTCGCGATCCGGCGGCGATGATGCAGTTGCGGAAGGTCAGCGGACGATTCTCACCGTTGTCATCCACCACTTCGACGCGGTGGTCGTCGACGAACCGTGCCTGCCCGGTCACCACCTCGACCTTGCGCTGTTTGGCGAGGCCCTTGAGTCCGCCGGTGAGCTTGCCGACGACCTTGTCCTTCCACGCACCCAGTTTCTCCAGATCGATCTTGGGCGTGCCGAATTCGAGGCCGTTCTCGGCGAAGAATTCCGCCTCGTCGATGATCTTGGCGGCGTGGAGCAGCGCCTTGGAGGGGATGCAGCCCACGTTGAGGCAGACGCCGCCGAGACTCGGGTAGCGCTCCACCAGGATGGTTTTCAGCCCCAGGTCGGCGGCGCGGAAGGCGGCGGAGTAGCCGCCGGGGCCGGCACCGATGACGAGCATGTCGCAGTCGGCGTCTTCGGGAGCAGGGCCCGTGTCGGCCCGTGTTGGCCCCTGCGCCGGCGCAGTCTCGCCGCCGGCTGCGGCGGCAGCCGGTTTCTCCGCCCCCGCTTCGGTCTCTGCTTCGCCGCCCGGCTCATCCCCGGCTTCGCCGCTTACCTCGGCGAGCAGGATGACATCGCCCTCGGCGACCTTCTCGCCCACCTTGACCTTGAGCTCGGTGACCTTGCCGGCGACCGGCGACGGTACCTCCATGGTCGCTTTGTCGGACTCGAGGGTGATCAGCGACTGCTCGGGCTCGATGGTGTCGCCGGGCGCGACTAGCACCTCGATGACGTCCACCGCATCGAAGTCGCCGATGTCGGGGACTTTGACTTCCTTCACGTCTGCCATGGATCGCTTTCCCTTGTTGGGTGGGTGGATCGGTGTGACCGACCCACCGAGGTTCGGAGTCATTCCTGCTGCGGTTGCCGGGTGGCAGGGGGCGGGCTGATCTCGGCGGACCGCAGGTCGCCTGGACGGTGACCTACGAGCCTACAGGGACATATTCACGGCGTGTCTGCCGAGACCGCCCCCCCTGCCACCCAGCGCCACAGTGGCTATAGATACCCGGTTACAGTACCAGCCGGCGCAGATCGCCGAGGAGCTGCGCCAGGTAGGTGGTGAATCGCGCCGCCGCGGCGCCGTCGATCACGCGGTGATCGTACGACAGCGACAGCGGCAGCATCAGCCGCGGCTCGAAGTCCTTGCCGTTCCACCTGGGCTTCATCTCCGAGCGGGAAACCCCGAGGATCGCTACCTCCGGCGCGTTCACGATGGGCGTGAACGCCGTGCCGCCGATGCCGCCGAGGCTCGAGATGCTGAAGGTGCCCCCCTGCATGTCGCTGGGGCCGAGTTTGCCGTCGCGGGCCTTGCCGCTGATGGTGGCCAGATCGCCGGCAATGTCGTAGATGCCCTTCTTGTCGGCGTCCTTGACGATGGGCACCACCAGGCCGTTGGGCGTATCCACGGCGACGCCCACGTTCACGTAATGCTTGAGGATCAGCGCGTCCCCGCTGGGCTTCAGCGAGCTGTTGAACTCCGGGAAGCGCTTGAGCGCCGCGGCCGAGGCCTTCACCAGGAAGGCGAGTGGCGTAAGCTTCACGCCGGCCTTTTCCGCAGCGTCCTTCTCGGTCTTGCGGAAGGCCTCCATCTCCGTGATGTCCGCCTCGTCGAATTGGGTGACGTGGGGTACGTTGACCCAGCTGCGGTGCAGATGCGGTCCGCTCTTCTGCTTGATTCGCGACAGCGGCTTCTCCTCGACCTCGCCGAACTTGGAGAAATCCACCTCGGGAATCGGCGGCAGCCCGGTGCCGCCGGGAACGGGCGCCGGGGCTTGCGCAGTGCTGCCGGCGCCGCCACCGCCCTGCATCACGCCCTTTACGAAGCCCTGAACGTCATCCTGGGTGATCCGCCCCTTGGGGCCGGTGCCCCGTACCTGGCCGAGGTCGACACCGAGCTCACGGGCGAAGCGCCGCACCGAGGGGCTGGCGTGAGCGAGCTTCTGGCGCTCCGGCTCGATGGGTTGCTCGATGGGCTCGTGATCCGCTTCCAGCGAACGACCGACGCTGGGGCCGGGGGTGACCGTGCCGTTGGTGCCGGTTTCGGCCTTGGCCGCCGGCTCGGGCTCAGGGCGCGGGGCCGGTTGCTCGTTCGCCGCCGGTGCGGCGGCTGCGCCGCCGCCGGCGGTCTCGATTCGGGCGATGGGTGTGCCCTCGGAGACTTTGTCCCCCGCGCTCACCAGGACCTCGGTGATCTTGCCTGCCTTGGGCGAGGGCACTTCCATCGTGGCCTTGTCGGATTCCAGGGTGATCAGCGATGCCTCGGCCTCGACACTGTCCCCTGCCGAGACCAGGACCTCGATGACGTCCACCTCGTCGAAGTCTCCGATGTCCGGCACTTTCACTTCTTCGACGCCACCGCCGCCCGAGGTTGCGGGCTCGGGGGCGGTTGCCGCTGCCGCGTCGTCGTCGCCGGCGTCGTTCGCGGCGGTCGCCGACGTATCGGCTTTGGCGGTATCGTCGCCGCCCGAGGCGGTTTCGCCCGCAGCGGCTGACTCGAGCTTGATGACCGCAGTACCCTCGGAAACCTTGTCGCCGGCGTTGACCAGCACCTCGGTGACGGTGCCGGCCTCGGGGCAGGGCACCTCCATGGTGGCCTTGTCGGACTCCAGGGTAATCAGCGAGTCTTCGGCCTCGACGCTGTCCCCGGCCTTGACCAGCACTTCGATGACGTCCACCTCGTCGAAGTCACCGATGTCGGGGACCTTGATTTCTTTTACCTCTGCCACGGAATCTTCCTCCAGATCGGCGGTGCGGCGTGCGCATGCAAACGGGGCGGGCTTGTGGCCCGCCCCGGGGTGGCGGTGACGGTTCAGACCGTCACCGGGTTGGGCGCATCCGCGTCGATGTTGTATTTCTTGATGGCCTCGGTGACCTTCTTGGCGTCGATCTCGCTGTCATCGGCGAGGGCCTTCAGCGCGGCGACCGCGACGTAGTAGCGGTCCACCTCGAAGAAACGGCGCAACGCCTCGCGCGTATCCGAGCGGCCGTAGCCGTCGGTGCCCAGAACCACGTAGCGGCGATCCACGTACGGGCGGATCTGGTCGGCGAACGAGCGCATGTAGTCGGTGGCGGCAATTGCCGGGCCCTTGTGCCCCTCGAGCTGCCTGGCCACCCAGCTCTGCCGCGGTTTCTGGTCGGGGTGGAGCATATTCCAGCGCTCGCAGTCGATACCGTCGCGGCGCAGCTCCGTGAACGACGGGCAGCTCCACAGATCGGCCTCGACGCCCCAGTCCTCCTTGAGCAGCTCGGCGGCGGCCACCACCTCGCGGAAGATCGTGCCCGAGCCCAGGAGCTGGACGCGGGTCTTGCCCTTGCCGCCTTCGGCGAAGAGATACATACCACGCCGGATGCCTTCCTCAGCGCCTTCGGGCATCGCCGGCTGGTGGTAGTTCTCGTTCATCATGGTGATGTAGTAGAAGACCTTTTCCTGGTCCTGGTACATCCGCCGCAGGCCATCCTGGATGATGACCGCCATTTCGTAGGCGTAGGTCGGGTCGTAGGAGACGCAGTTGGGGATGGCCGCGGACATCAGGTGGCTGTGGCCGTCCTCGTGCTGCAGACCCTCGCCGTTCAGCGTCGTCCGTCCCGCGGTACCGCCCATGAGGAAGCCCTTCGCCTGCATGTCGCCGGCCGCCCAGGCGAGATCGCCGACACGCTGGAAGCCGAACATCGAGTAATAGGCGTAGAAGGGGATCATCTCGATGCCGTGGTTGGCATACGAGGTCGCCGCGGCGATCCACGAGGACATGGCACCGGCCTCGTTGATGCCCTCCTGGAGGATCTGGCCCTTCTTGTCCTCGCGGTAGTACATGAGCTGGTCGGCATCCTGGGGCTCGTAGAGCTGGCCCTTGGGGGAGTAGATGCCGAGCTGGCGGAACAGCCCCTCCATGCCGAACGTGCGGGCCTCGTCGGGCACGATGGGCACCAGGTGGCGGGCGAGCTTCTTGTCGCGTCCGATGACCGACAGTGCCCGCACGAACGCCATGGTGGTGGACATCTCGCGGTCGCCGCTGTCCTTGAGCAGGACGTTGAATGCGTCCAGGTCCGGCGTGGCGAGCGGCTCGGCGCTCTCGTGACGGGCCGGCAAGTATCCGCCGAGGGCCTTGCGGCGCTCGTGCAGATACTTCATCTCCGGGCTGTCCTCGTCGGGCTTGTAGAACGGCGCGTCGGCGACCTTGTCGTCCGGTACCGGGATCTGGAAACGGTCGCGGAACGCCTTCAGCGCGTCTTCGGCCATCTTCTTCTGCTGATGGGTGATGTTCTGGCCCTCGCCGGCCTCACCCATGCCATAGCCCTTCACCGTCTTGGCCAGGATCACCGTGGGCTCGCCCTTGTGCTTCACGGCCTCCGCGTAGGCCGCATAGACCTTGTGCGGATCGTGGCCGCCGCGGTTCAGGCGCCAGATATCGTCATCGGTCATGTTGGCGACCATTTCCTTGAGCTCCGGGTACTTCCCGAAGAAGTGCTCGCGGGTGTAGGCGCCGCCCTTGGCCTTGAAGTTCTGGTACTCGCCGTCGACGCACTCCTCCATGCGCTGGCGCAGCAGGCCCTTGGTGTCGCGGGCGAGCAGCGGATCCCAGTAGGAACCCCAGACCACCTTGAGCACGTTCCAGCCGGCCCCGCGGAACTCGCCTTCGAGCTCCTGGATGATCTTGCCGTTGCCGCGCACCGGTCCGTCGAGGCGCTGGAGGTTGCAGTTGATCACGAAGATGAGGTTGTCGAGGCCCTCGCGGGCGGCCACGCCGATGGCGCCGAGGCTCTCCGGTTCGTCCATCTCGCCGTCACCGCAGAACACCCACACCTTGCGGTCCTCGGTGTTGGCGATGCCGCGGTTGTGCAGGTATTTGAGAAAGCGCGCCTGGTAGACGCCCATGATCGGGCCGAGGCCCATGGACACGGTGGGTAGCTGCCAGAAATCGGGCATCAGCCATGGATGCGGATACGAGGACAGTCCGCCTTCCATGAGGTCGCCCCGGAACTTGTGGAGCTGATCCTCGCTGAGGCGCCCCTCGAGATAGGCGCGGGCATAGATGCCGGGCGCCGAATGGCCCTGGATGAAGACCAGGTCGCCGCCGTGATCCTTGGACGGGGCATGCCAGAAGTGGTTGAAGCCCACTTCGTAGAGTGTCGCCGAGGAGGCATAGCTGGCGATGTGGCCGCCGATGCCCTCCCGGTCCCGGTTGGCCTGAACCACCATGGCCATTGCGTTCCAGCGCAGCAGCGACCGGATGCGCCACTCCAGGGCGGCATCCCCCGGGGATTTCTCTTCCTGCTGTGGCGGAATCGTGTTCTGGTACGCGGTGGTCGCCTTGAATGGCAGCTGGCCGCCGCGGCGACGCGCTTTGTCCACCAGGGCCTCGAGCAGGAAATGCGCGCGCTCGGTACCCTCGTATTCGAGCACCGCTTCGAGCGCTTCGAGCCACTCCTGAGTCTCCTGGGGGTCGGCATCACCCGGCATGGGCGTGGGTTTCATGCGTGCAGCCATGGTCTCACCTCTCGGATCGCCGCCCTGGCGTCGCTTTGCGGCTCGGGGCGGTTCTCAGTCTGCGGCGTCTCGTCGGGCACGGTTGGCCCGCTGCCGGCGCGGATTCTCTCCCCTCCCGTGATGCGGGGGGCGCTCTCTGGAATTCGAGTATAGACAGCCGCCTGTGCACCTTCCCGAACCGCCTTGCTGCAGTCCGGAAGTGCCTTGCAAATTCGCAGGTCGACTGCGTGTCGCCAAGCTACCGTAATGCTAGTAGCCGTGTCGCCGGTTTATTTGAGAGGTGCAGGCACAAATCTTATGAAAGAACGGCCACGGTATTCTCGGGTAAATCGAAAAATATCAGTGGCTTAAGAGTTGTCCGAAGGGGGTTCGGTGGCGGTTTATGTTGCGCCGCAGCGGAAAAAGTCCGGGTTATTTATGCCGTTTCCCGAAGCTCCTCGAGCCAGTCGCGGGGCTGGAGCCAGTAGTCGGTGAGCTCCGCTTCGCGGCTGCCCGGCTCCGGGGTGAAACCGTATTCCCAGCGCGCCAGGGGCGGCATGGACATGAGAATGGACTCGGTGCGCCCGCCGGACTGGATTCCGAACTGAGTGCCGCGGTCGAAGAGCAGATTGAACTCGACGTAACGCCCGCGGCGGTAGAGCTGAAAGCGCCGCTCGGCCTCGGTCCATGGGGTGCCGCGCCGGCGTGCGACGATGGGCAGATAGGCGTCGAGGAAGGCTTCCCCTACGGCGTGGGTGAACCCGAACGCGTGATCGAAGCCGCCTTCATCGAAGTCGTCGAAGAATAGGCCACCGACGCCGCGAGCCTCGCCGCGGTGGGGCAGGTGGAAGTACTCGTCACACCAGCGCTTGAACCGCGGATAGAGATCGGTGCCGAAGGGGGCGCAGGCGGCACGAGCGGTAGCGTGCCAGTGGTGCACGTCGGCGGCGACCGGATAGAAGGGCGTGAGATCGAATCCGCCGCCGAACCACCATACCGGCGCCGCGCCGGGCTTTTCGGCCACGAAAAAGCGCACGTTCGCGTGGCTCGTGGGGACATGGGGGTTTTCCGGATGAACCACCAGCGATACGCCCATGGCTTGGAAGCTCCGCCCTGCGAGTTCGGGCCGGCGGGCACTCGCGGTGGCCGGCAACTCTTCGCCGTAGACATGGGAGAAGTTCACGCCGGCCTGCTCGAACACGGTGCCCTGGGTGAGCACCCGCGACCGGCCGCCGCCGCCTTCCGCTCGTTCCCACGTGTCTTCCTGGAATTCCGGGCCACCGTCGGCTTCCGCGAGCGCCGTGCACACGCGGTCCTGCAATTGGTTCAGCCAGCTTCGTACGGTGTTCGGGTCGACGTCACTCATGTCCTCTCCGCGGCCGGGCCGCGCCGCCGGCGGCGCAGTATCGTGTCACCGTGGCAAGCCTACCGTGGTCGCCCGGTGCGATGCACGGGCCGCGGCGGTATGTCGGTGGCGCACACGGGCATTGAGAACCGGTATTACCTAGTGACCGGATTAGTAGTAGTACTAACCTTTGCGAAAGTATTGCCAGGTCTCAGTGACCGTGTGCGCCGCTGTGGCAAGGCGCGAGGAGCGTGGTGTAGCAAGGTCTACATGAGCGAGGAGCAACGCAGTCCACAGCGGCGCACACGGCCACCCGCAGGGCGCCACTGCGCGGCGCCTCGGCGGCGTTGCGTTCGCTTGACGTGAGCCTCGCCACGCCGGCGCTCCCGCGCCTTGCCGAGCCGCCGCGCAGTGGCGCTGAGACCTGGCAATACTTTCGCAAAGGTTAGTAACCCTCCAGGGCGCTGCGGCATTTCTCCAGCGCCTGAGTAGTGACAGTGAGCTCGTGGCTCGTCAGGTCAGCGGCCATACGAGCCTCCACGTTCGTCACCCGGTCGTGAGCGCGATCCAGGCGGTCGCGCGCGGCGTCCGTCAGGGTGAGGCTGCGGATCCGGCTGTGACGGGAGTGCGCGACCGGGGTCAGCAAGCCGGCGCGCTCGAGGCCGGTGACGACTTGGTGCATGGTTTGCGGCGTGACGAAGCAGCGCCGTGCCAGCTCGGCGTTGGATAGACCCGGGTCGTTTTCCAGTGCGCAGAGCGCAGCATATTGAGCGGTGGTGAGATTCAACTCGGCGAGCGTCGCGTCCATGGCGTGACGCAGCGCTTGCTGCAATCGCTTGATCTTATAGCCGAGCCGCTGTTCGACGGGGAAGGTGGTGACCATTGGTTTATTGTATCAGGAACCTGATATATCATTGTCAGGACCCTGATAACTGAAGGAAACAGCGATGTCAGCTACAAGGAACGTCACCGTCATCGACCCCGTGCAGCCAGTGCTTACCCTGATCAACGTTTTCGATGTGTCCCCGTCACGTCAGCAGGAGTTGGTGGATCTGCTCGTTCACGCCACAGAAACGGTGATGAAGTACCGCCCCGGTTTCATCGCGGCGAATATCCACCGTAGCGAGGATGGCACCCGGGTGGTGAACTACGCGCAATGGCGAAGCCGTGACGATTTCGAGGCGATGCTCCAGGATCCCAGCGCTATCCCGCACATGCGGGCGGTCGGTGAAATGGCGAATGCCGAACCAATGCTCTTCGAGATTGTCCACGTACGGTCGTGCGCGCCATCCGGTAGTCCCGACGCGTCGCTGTCTCCGCCCGTTCAATGAGCGATTAACGGGGATCGTGGGGGTCAGCCGGGACGCAGGACGGCACCGTCGGGCCAGCGGCGGATCCGGCTCGGGGCACTGCGGCCGCCGGTGGGGCCGCCCAGGATGTAGTCCAGGCGGTTGTCGAAGTAGCCTCGCACGCGGCAGGCGGTGCGGGCGGGGGCCCGGCCGTCGGGGTTGGCGCTGGTGGAGACCAGCGGTGCGCCCCAGGCACGGCAGAGTGACGCGGCACCGGGGTGAGCCGTCACGCGTACGGCGATGCTGTCGTGGATGCCGGTGATCCAGTATGCGGCAAGTGGTCCGGCCGGCAGCACCCACGACACCGCCCCCGGCCAGTCGGCATGTACCTGTCGGCTCGCCAGCGCTGCTGCATCCACCCAGCCCGCCAGCCGCTCGACTCGGTCGGCGATGAGGATGAGCCCCTTGCTCACGGGACGGTGCTTCAGCGCGAGCAGGCGGCCGACTGCTCGCGGGTCGCCGGGGTCGCAGCCGAGACCGTAGACTGCCTCCGTCGGGTAGGCGATGACGCCGCCGCCACGCAGGCACCGCGCCGCCGCACGCTGACGAAAGCCCGGTGTGGCGGTGACGGCTACGCGGTCAGCTCGACTTGCGCCGGGTCGTGCTTCGTCGGCGGCCACCCTTCTTCTCCGGAGCATTGGCGATGAGCTCGCGGCACTCGTCCACGGTGAGCTCGGCGGGCTCGCGGTCCTTCGGAATCTTGGCGTTCTTCTTGCCGTTGGTGATGTAAGGTCCGAAGCGTCCGCGCAGTACCCGGATACCGTCCTCGGGGAACTCCTTGATCGTGCGTTTGGCCTCGTTTTCCTTCTTCTCGGCGACCAGCTCCAGTGCCCGTTCGCGGGTAATGGTGTACGGGTCGTCGTCCTTCTTGAGGGAGGCGAACTTGCTGCCGAAACGCACGTAGGGGCCGAAGCGGCCGATGTTGACCTGGAGCTCTTCGCCCTCCGGCGTCTCGCCGAGGTCCCGGGGCAGCTGGAAGAGCGCGAGCGCCTCGTCCAGGGTGATGGTCTCGATGCTCTGCCCCTGCCGCAGGCTCGCGAAGCGGGGCTTTTCCTCGTCATCGCGGGTGCCGATCTGCACGAACGGGCCGTAACGCCCCAGGCGGGCCTGCACCGGTCGGCCGCTCTTGGGGTCCGTACCGAGCTCGCGTGCCTGCATCACCTCGGCGCGCGAGACGTTGGCCTTCTCCTCGACTCGCTCGCGGAAGGGGTTCCAGAACTCGCGCAGTACCGGTACCCAATCCCGCTCGCCGCGGGAGATGGCGTCCAGGTCGTCCTCGAGCCGGGCGGTGAAATCGTAGTCCACGTAGCGGTCGAAGTGGTCGGTGAGGAACTTCGCCACCACGCGGCCGGTGTCCGTGGGGAAGAACCGGCGATTGTCGATCTCCACGTAGCCGCGCTGCTGCAGCGTGGAGATGATCGCCGCGTAGGTGGACGGGCGGCCGATACCCCGCTCTTCCAGCGCCCGCACCAGGCTAGCCTCCGAGTAGCGCGGCGGCGGCTCGGTGAAGTGCTGCTCCGGGCGAATGGCCTTGAGCGTGACCTCGTCGCCCTCGACGAGCGGCGGCAGGATGCGCTCCTTGTTGTCCGCTGGCCCCTTGGGGTCGTCCGTGTCCTCCATGTAGACGGTCATGAACCCCGGGTCGCGGATGGTCGAGCCGGTGGCGCGGAAGACGCCGACGTCGCCCGCGGCAAGGTCCACGGCCACCGTGTCGATGGTGGCGTGGATCATCTGGCAGGCGACTGAACGCTTCCAGATCAGGTCGTAGAGCTTGTATTGGTCCTCCGAGAGGTGGCCCTTGAGGCTCTCGGGGTCACGTTTCGCGTCCGTCGGGCGAATGCCCTCGTGCGCTTCCTGAGCGTTCTTGGCGCGCGTGCGGTACTGATTCGGCGACTTCGGCAGCATCTTCTCGCCGTAGCGCTCGGTGATCACGCCGCGCAGATTGCCGATCGCCTCCTGGGAGAGGGCCACCGAGTCGGTACGCATATAGGTGATCAGGCCGATGGCGCCGCTGCCGGTGTCGATCCCCTCGTAGAGCTGCTGGGCGACGCGCATGGTGCGCTGGGCGGAGAAGCGCAGCTTGCGCGAGGCCTCCTGCTGCAGCGTCGAGGTGATGAACGGCGCGGCCGGGTTACGCCGGCGCTGCTTCTTCTCGATGTTGGTGACGCGCAGCACCCCGCCGGCAGCCTCCTCGAGCCGCCGGGTGGCGTCGGTGGCCTGGGTCTCGTTGGTCAGCGTGAACTGCTCGACCTTGTCGCCGTCGAGGCGGCTCAACTTGGCGGTAAACGGCTCGTTCTTCTGCACCAGGTCGGACTCGACGGTCCAGTATTCCCGGGGCTCGAACGCTTCGATCTCCTGCTCGCGCTCGACGATCATGCGTAGCGCCGGGCTCTGAACGCGGCCCGCGGACAGACCCCGCGTGATCTTGCGCCACAGCAGCGGCGAGAGATTGAAGCCCACCAGATAGTCCAGCGCGCGTCGCGCCTGCTGGGCGTTGACGAGATCCTCGGAGAGCCCGCGCGGATGGGCGATGGCTTCCTGGATGGCCGGCTTGGTGATCTCGTAGAAGGCGACCCGGTGGACGGGTTTCTCGTCCACCACGCCCTTGTCCTTGAGCAGCTCGTAGAGGTGCCAGGAGATCGCCTCGCCCTCGCGGTCGGGGTCAGTGGCGAGGTAGACGGCGTCGGCCTTGCGGGTGGCCTTGGTGATGGCCTCCACGTGCTTGGCGTTGCGCTCGATCGTCTGGTAACGCATGCGGAAGTCGTCGTCCGGATCCACCGCGCCTTCCTTGGGCACGAGGTCGCGCACGTGGCCGTAGGAGGCGAGGACCTCGAAGTCCTTGCCCAGATACTTGTTGATGGTGCGCGCCTTCGCCGGCGACTCGACGATGACCAGATTTTTTCCCATAGAAAATTCGTCTCCGGCGCTCACCGGCGACGCCATAGCGGTATGCGCTGAAATGGATTAATTCGGGTTTATTCGAGAAGCTAATGCCCCGGAGCCGATTGTCAACGTCCCGCCATCCTAGTGGATGAGCTTGTTGGGGCCGTCGAAAACCAGATTCTCCATGCTGGCGAAGGCCTCTTCCTGACCGGGCTGGCTGAACAACACCATGAGCACGATCCACTTGACCGTGTCTAGGTCCGTCTCCTCGTCGGAGAGTGCCATCAGGCGATCGATCACCAGTTCCCGGCTGTTGGGCGTGAGGATGCCGACCTGCTCGAGGTAGAACACGAATCCTCGCGCCTCCGTGTCCAGGCGATTGCATTCGCGCTCGCTGAATACGCGCACGGAATGCAGTGTATCGGCGCTGACGGGGGGCAGCTCGCGGCTGCGCGCCAAGGCGTCCAGCCAGTCGAATGCCTTGCGGATCTCCGAACGGCTGAAGCCCGCTTCGAACAGCTCCGACTCCAGTGATTCCCTGTCCGGCTCGGGTTCCTCTTCGTTATAGAAGTAGTTCTCGAACAGGTACATCAGGAGGTCGAAAACGTTCTCTTTCATCCGCGCGCCTTGTGCAGTCGTCGCATTTCCGCGGTTCCGCCGGCTTTCCCTGGCCGATGGTTACCTAGCGCAGGCGGGCATAGCGTCCGCCGGGGGAGGCCGTTACATAGCCTTTCAACTCGAGTATCAGCAGCATGGAGGAAAGCGTATCGGCCGTCAATCCAGCCCTCTCGGCGAGCACGTCGAAGGACACCGGGTCGTGGCCGAGCGCCTCCAGCAGCGCCTGGTAGTCGTCGTTGAGCGCCGGTTCGGCGTCGCCGGCACCGGCCGTTGCGTCCTCCGCACCGGCGGCCGTCGGGCGGGTGTCTGCCGGGGCCTCGGCGATGGGCAACGGGGGCAGCTCGTCGAAGACGTCGGCCGCGGACTCCACGAGCTTGGCTCCCTGCCGGATCAGCGCATGGCAGCCACGGGCGAGCGGGTTGTGAATCGAGCCCGGGATGGCGAAGACTTCGCGGCCCTGTTCCAGGGCGTGGCGGGCGGTGAGCAGCGAGCCGCTGCGCACTCCGGCCTCCACCACCAGCACACCGAGTGCCAGGCCGCTGATCACACGGTTGCGGCGTGGAAACTGTTCGCGACGTACCCGTACCCCGGTGGGAAACTCGGTCACGATGGCGCCACCGCCGGCGATTTCCCGGGCAAGGTCGCGGTGGTGTGCCGGGTAGATCCGGTCCGGTCCGGTGGCGGTGACCGCGACTGTTGCCCCGGGGGCCGATAGCGCGCCGCGGTGGGCCGCCCCGTCGATGCCCAGCGCGAGGCCGCTGGTGATCGCCAGGCCGTTGCCGGCGAGGTGACGGGCGAATTCCCGGGCGTTGTCGAGCCCGCCCCGGGTCGCCTTGCGGCTGCCGACGATCGCGAGCTGCGGGCGCTGGAGAAGCGCCGCGGCACCGGCGACGAACAGCAGCGGCGGCGGATCGGCGATGGCGGCGAGTTGCTCCGGATAGTGCGGGTCGTGGCGGGTAATGAGGTGGTGGTCCGGCGCTGTTAGCCAGGCGAGATCCGCGGCGATGTCCGCGTCTTCCCGATCCGGCGCGCTGGCGCGCAGATCCGGGTCGAGAGCCGCCGCGCGGATGCTCGCGGCGTCGGCGTCAAAGAAGTGTGCAGGGGAGTCGAAGGCGGCGAGGATCGCGTTGTAGGTACTCGGTCCGACCCCCGGCGTTCGCAGCAGGCGCAGCCAGGCGGCCACTTCCGTGGTGTCCGCCTGGCCGGTGGCCCCCGTTTCCGGTGGCATCAGGGGTTGCGAACGGTATCACCCACCGCCATCGCGCGGGTGGCTTCCATCACGAGTCCCAGGCTCATGCGGTCGAACGTGCGGAAGACCACGAGCTCACCCTGTTTCTCCGGTGGCAGGGTGACGGCTTCTTCGTCGCCTTTCGCGTACGGGTCGTCGACCGTGCGCGGCTTCTCGTCTATGGCGAGCACGTGGCCGACGGCGAGTCCGTCGCTGGTGCCGCGATTGATGGCGACGACGTCGAACTGCCCGATCTGGTTGACGCCGTCCATCACCGACATGATCACGCCACGGACGTTCGCGTCGGGAGCGCGCGGCGTGAAGTGGCTGCGGAACTCGCTGTCCAGGCGTTCCAGCAGGCGGTCGCCGGCGAGTACCTCACGGTTCACCTCTGCGAGGCGCAGCGTCGCCGGGTCGCCGGATGCCTCGATCCCGGAAGTGCCGATGCGGCGAGCCAGAACGCCCAGCGTGTCGCCGGTCTCCGGGTCGACGAAGGCTTCCTCGCGGCGGACCACGTCCCAGTCTTCGGCGGGGTCCCCCGGCATTCCACGTGCATAAACGCGGTCGCCGGCGGCGCTCATTACCCGCTCGTCCCCGCCGGCAACGACGTAGGGGGCATCCTCCAGCACGCCGGGATCGACCACCCGGTCACCGGTGAGAAACGGTCGGATTGCCCCGAGCGGAATGGTGGCCACCGCGTCGTCGAGCTCTTCCACCCGGACTTCCGGGGAGAGCTTGACGGTGCCGCCACCGCGCTCGACTGTCAGACGGGGTTCACCGTCGACCAGGGTCAGCCGGATGACATCGCCCGGATAGATGAGGTGCGGGTTGTCGATCTCCGGGTTCTCGTGCCAGATCTCCGGCCAGTACCAGGGCTCGGTGAGAAAACGATCGGAGATGTCCCAGAGCGTATCCCCCGGCTGAACGGTATAGCGCTGCGGATGGTCGTCACGCAGCATGCTCTCGTCTGCCGAGGCCGTGCCGGCGGCAATCAGGGCGCCAAGCGCCCAGGCTAGGGTGTGCTTCAGCATGGACTGTCCCTGTAACGGATCCGCCACGCGCTGGCGACGGGCGCCCCGTGTCCGTTATCATTTTGTGGATTTAGCGTCGATTTAGACTAGCAGCGATCAAGCGCAACCCGCAACGGACCCGCCATGCCCAAACTCGACATCCTGCATTACCCCGATCCGCGCCTGCGCACGGTGGCGGAGCCCGTGGACGAAGTCGACGACGAGGTTCGCCGCCTGGTGGACGACATGTTCGAGACGATGTACGCGGCACCGGGCATCGGTCTGGCCGCTACCCAGGTCGACGTCCACCGCCGCGTGATCGTGATGGACGTCTCCGACGACCGCAGCGACCCGCGGGTGTTCATCAACCCGGAGATCATCGCGCGCGACGGGGACGCCGAGAGTGAGGAAGGCTGCCTGTCCGTGCCGGGCTACTACGAGAGCGTGCACCGCGCCGAGCACATTCGCGTGCGGGCGATCGGGCGCGATGGCGAGGCCTTCGATCTGGAGGCCGAGGGCCTGCTCGCGGTGTGTATCCAGCACGAGATGGATCACCTCGAGGGCAAGCTCTTCGTGGACTACCTCTCCGAGCTCAAGCGCAAGCGCGTTCGCCGCAAGCTCGAGAAGCTCGCCCGCCAGGGCGGCGGGCAGCCCGCCAGCGCCGCCGGGTGACGCGCATGGCTAGCCGTCTGCGCGTCGTTTTCGCCGGCACCCCCGAATTCTCGGTCCCCGCCTTCGAGGCCCTGCGTTCGGCCGGCCACGAAATCGTTGCCGCCTACACCCAGCCGGACCGTCCCGCCGGTCGCGGGCGGCGGCTGCGGCCGAGCCCGGTCAAGCAGGCCGCCGAGGCCGCCGGTGTGCCGGTGCGCCAGCCCGAGACACTGCGGGACGCCGACGAACGCGCGGCGCTCGCCGGGCTCGAACCGGACGTGATGGTGGTGGTCGCCTACGGCCTGATTCTGCCGCGCGCGGTGCTGTCGATTCCGCATCACGGCTGTCTCAACATCCACGCATCCCTGCTGCCGCGCTGGCGCGGTGCGGCGCCGATCCAGCGTGCCCTGCTGGCTGGCGACGAGCGCACCGGCGTATGCATCATGCGTATGGCGCCGGGGCTCGATACCGGTCCGGTGATCGCCTGCGCGGAGACAGCCGTCGCCGCCGACGACACCGGCGGAAGTCTCCACGATCGTCTCGCGTCCCTGGGGGCGGAGCTCATCGCCGAGACGCTGCCCGCCTGGGCGGGGGGCGGGCTGGAAGCCCGGCCCCAGGAGGAGACCGGTGTCACCTACGCAGAGAAGCTCGACAAGGATGAGGCCTGGGTGGACTGGCGGTCCCCGGCCGCGGCCATCGAGCGGCGCATTCGTGCATTCGATCCGTGGCCGGTGGCGCGCACGCGCTGGCCGGGCGGCGAGCTACGCCTGTGGCGCGCCGAGGTTCGCGCCGGCGGCGAGGCTGGTGAGCCCGGCACCGTCGTTTCGGCCGGGCGCGAGGGCATCGACGTCGCCACCGGCGACGGGGTGTTGCGACTGCTCGAGCTGCAGGCGCCCGGGCGCCGCCGGCAGACGGCGGCGACGTTGCTGAACGGCCTGGATCTGGGTGCCGGTGTCCGCCTCGGATGAGCGCGGTGTTCAGCCGCGTCTGGCGGCCGTCTGCCTCGTGCATGCGGTGGTGGATGAAGGGCGTTCGCTGGCGGATGCCATGCCGGCGCAGGAGGCAGAGCTCGGCGGCGCCGACCGCGCGCTCGCGCGCGAGCTGGCTTACGGGAGCCTGCGCTGGCACGGCCGGCTGGCCGCCCTGGCCGATACATTGCTCGCCCGCCCGCTCAAGCGCCGTGACCGTATCCTGAAGTCAGCGCTGGAAGTCGGCCTCTACCAGCTCCTGGAAACGCGGATTCCGCCTCACGCCGCGGTGTCGGCGACGGTGGCCGTGGCCCGGGCGCTCGACCGCCCATGGGCGGCCCGGGTGCTCAACGGCTGTCTGCGGCGTTTTCAGCGTGAGGGGGAGCGGCTTCTCCGGCAGCTCGATCGCGATCCGGCGGTGGCGTCGTCGATGCCCGGATGGCTGAATGCCACCATCGCGGCGGACTGGCCCCTCGAGCAGACCGACATCCGTCGCGCGAGCCTGGCCCGGCCGCCGATGACGCTACGGGTCAATCGGCGCCAGGGTGATCGGGCCGACTACCTGCAGGCGCTGATCCATGCCGGCTTCACCGCCCGGCCGGTCGCGGGGCTCGCGGACGCGCTCACGCTGGACCGCCCCGTGGCCGTCGGCGAGTTGCCCGGCTTCGACAATGGGCGCGTGTCTGTGCAGGATGCCGCGGCACAGTTCGCGGCCAAGCTGCTGGCGGTGTCTCCGGGGGCACGGGTGCTCGATGCCTGTGCGGCCCCCGGTGGCAAGGCCGCGCACTTGCTCGAATGTGAGCCGGAGCAGCGCCTGCTGGCGCTGGATGTCGACGGTGAACGCCTCGACCGGGTCGGCGAGACCCTAGAGCGGCTGGGCTTACAGGCTGCGCTTTGTATCGGCAATGCCGCCGAGCCGGGCGCATGGTGGGACGGCGAGCCGTTCACTCACATACTCGTGGATGCGCCCTGTTCGGGAACCGGGGTAATCCGCCGGCACCCCGACATCAAGTGGCTGCGCCGTGGCGATGACATTCCGCGCCTCGCCACCGGGCAAATGCGGCTGCTGCGTGCGTTGTGGCCGCTGCTGGCCGCCGGCGGTAGGCTGGTCTATGCCACCTGTTCCATCCTGCGCGCCGAGAACGAGGCGGTGGCCGCCGCGTTCGCTGCCGAGACCCCGGGTGCCGTCCCGGTGGCGCCGGGGTTGCCGGTGGGGCGCAGCACCGGCGTCGGCCATCAGATTCTGCCGGGGGAGCGAGGCATGGACGGTTTCTACTACGCGTGTTTCGACAAGCGCTGATGAGGTTGCGCGCTGCCGCATTCGCCGTGCTGATCGTGCTGGTTGCTACCACCGCCGCCAGCGCTGCCGGGGGGCATGTGGCGATCGTCGACGGCGAGGTTTCCCGCCGCGATGCTGTCTGGTATCTCGGTCTGCGCGTGGACTACCGCTTGAGCGATGCGGCGGAGGAGGCGCTGCGCAATGGCGTCGCCCTGGAGCTGCGTCTCGATATCGAGGTGTTGCAACCCCGCTGGATCTGGTGGGAAGAAACCGTCGCACAGCTCGCCCAGCGTTATCGGCTGCGATACCACGCTCTGAGCGAGCGGTATGTGCTCGTGCGACTGAACAGTGGCGAGTCGCGGAGTTTCCGTAGCCTGCGGGTCCTGCTCGACGAGGTTGGCCGCGTGCGCTCGCTGCCGATAATCGATGCCGAGCTGCTGCGGGCGGGTGTGGCCTACACCGTCGCGGTGCGTGCGAGCCTCGACACCGACGCCCTGCCCCGCCCGCTGCGCGCGATGGCCTACATTTCACCCCAGTGGCAACTCGCGAGTGACTGGCAGCGATGGCCGTTGCACGACTCCTGAGTTGGCTCAAAAGCGAGGGTTTGCTGCGCCTGCTCCTCTGCCTGGTGCTCCTCGCCTCGCTGTACCTGCTCAACGCCACCACCGAGAACTCGGCGGTTTTCGGCCAGTTCTACGTCGGTGTGCTGCTGTTCAACGCGGTGGCACTGATCGCGCTGGTCACGGTGATTGCCGCAAACGTTTACCGGCTTCTGCGTGCGCTGCGGGAACGTCGCCCCGGCAGCCAGCTCACCGGACGGATCATGGCGCTGTTCGCCGTGCTCGCGGTGGTGCCCGGTCTGGTGGTTTACGCCTTTTCCATGCAGTTTCTGCGCAGTGGCATCGACAGTTGGTTCGACGTGCGCGTTGAGGCTGCCCTGGACGACGCCCTGAGCCTCTCCCAGGCGTCGCTCGACTTGCGGATGCGCGATCTGCTCAAGCGCGTACAGAACGCCGCGGACGACCTCGCCACTACCCCGGAAGGGCTGGTCACGTTCGCGGTGGGGGACATGCGCGAGCGCATGGGCGCCGCCGAGCTGACCCTTTTCGGCAGCAATGGCCGCGTGGTCGCCTCGAGCACGCGCGAGACGGAGGGCATTCTGCCGAACCGGCCGGAGGAGGAGGTACTGCTGCAGCTACGCCAGGGACGTCCCTACGTGAGCCTCGATCCTATCGAGGGCAGTGGCCTCAACATACGTGCGGCCGTGCCGGCACCCAACCCGGACAATCCCCAGAACCGCCGGGTGCTCCAGGCGCTGTTCCCGATCTCGCCGCGGCTGAACGAGCTCGCCGGCGACGTCCAGGACGCCTTTGCCAAGTACCGCGAGCTCGCCTACCTGCGCGGGCCTCTGAAGAACAGCTTCATCCTCACCCTCTCGCTGGTGCTGCTGATGTCGTTGCTCTTCGCCGTCTGGTCGGCGTTTTACCTGGCGCGGCGTCTGGTCGCGCCCATAAGCCGCCTCGCAGAGGGTACCCAGGCGCTCGCGGAAGGCGACTACGGCACCCAGCTGCCCGCCGCCGGTCGCGATGAGCTCGGCTTTCTGGTGCGCTCGTTCAACGACATGAGCCGCCGGGTAGCCCAGGCCCGTGACGAGGCACGCCGTGGACAGGTGCTCGCCGAGGCTCAGCGCGCCTACCTCGAGACCGTTCTCTCGCGTTTGTCCTCCGGTGTGCTCGCGCTGGACCAGGACCGGCGCCTGCGCACCTACAACCAGGCGGCGGTGGATATCCTCACCGTTCCTCTCGCCCAGGCCGCGGGCGGTCGTCTGCGGGGGCTGGTGGAGCACCACCCGGATTTCACGCCGTTCGTCGAGCTGGTGGAGGCGCGTGCGGCGGCGCAGAGCGCGGAGTGGCGCGAGGAGTTCACCCTGGACACCAGCGAGGGCCGACGGGTGCTCATGTGCAGCGGTGCCGCTCTGCCCGGTGGCCGTACCGCTGGCGGCCACGTGATCGTCTTCGATGACGTGACCGCTCTGATCCAGGCGCAGCGCGACGCGGCCTGGGGCGAGGTGGCGCGACGTCTCGCCCACGAGATCCGCAACCCGCTCACGCCCATCCAGCTCTCCGCCGAACGCTTGCGCCACAAGCTTCACGATCGGCTGGCGCCGGTGGAGGCGGAGGTACTGGAGCGCTCGACCCGCACGATCATTCACCAGGTCGAGGCCATGAAGGCGATGGTCAATGCTTTCTCGGAGTATGCGCGTCCGCCGCGGCTCGCCTTGACGGACGTGGATCTGAATGCGCTGATACACGACGTGGTGGAGCTTCACCGCGGCGACGGCGGCGAGCCGGGTTTCGCGCTCGAGCTCAGCGACGGGCTGCCATCGCTGCGCGCCGATCCCAGCCGCCTGCGCCAGCTGCTCAATAACCTGTTCCGCAATGCCCTGGAGGCGGCGACCGAGCGCGGAGGCTGTCAGGTGACGGTATCCACCCGCGCCGGCGAAGGGCGCTACGCCGGTATGGTGGAGCTCAGGGTGCGGGACAACGGCCCGGGCTTCGCCGACGATGTGCTCGATCAGCTTTTCGAGCCCTATGTCACCACCAAGCGCAAGGGCACGGGATTGGGTCTCGCCATCGTCAAGAAGATCGTAGAGGAACATAATGGGTTTATCTCGGCGCGCAACCTGCGCGCCGGAGCCCAGATCACCGTGCGCCTGCCGGTCGGAGGTGAGCCCTCGGCGGCGGCGAGATGGCCCGAGATCGAGGAGACGCGATGACGACCGCCCACGTGCTAGTGGTGGACGACGAACCCGATATCCGCGAGCTGGTCCAGGAGATTCTCGAGGACGAGGGCTACGAGGTGACCACGGCGGCGAGCGCCGACGAGGCACGGGCCGCACTCGCCGAGCGTCGCCCGGATCTGGCGCTGCTCGATATCTGGATGCCTGGTGAGGACGGCATTTCGCTGCTCAAGGCATGGGTCCAGGGCCAAGGCCCGCGGTTCCCGGTAGTGATGATTTCCGGCCACGGTACGGTGGAGACGGCCGTGGAGGCGACGCGGCTCGGCGCGGTGGACTTCGTGGAGAAGCCACTGTCCATGGGTAAGCTTCTGGCAACGGTGGAGGAAGCGCTCGCGGGGGGGCGCTACAGCGAGGCGGCACCGGCGTCCTGGCCCACCCTGGTCCCGGTGGGACGCAGTCAGGTGATGACCCGCTTGCGCGAGCAGGCCAAGCGCCTCGCCGAGGCGCGCTCGCCGGTGCTTGTCAGCGGCGAGCCCGGCAGCGGCCGCAAGACCTTCGCGCGTTATCTGCACAGCCTGCGCGCCCACCCCGGGCCGTTGGTGGAGCTTGCCGGAGGGAGCGTTGCCGAGGAGGCCGCCGCCGAGGAGCTATTCGGTCGTGCCGGTGCCGGGCGCCTGGAGGCGGCTGCGGGCGGCACCCTGTTGATCGACGAGGTCGAGGATCTCGGCGAGAGCGCGCAGACGCGTCTGCTCTCCGCGCTCGATGCCGGGGGGTTCCAGCGCGTCGGCAGTACCGAGCAGCTTCCGTTGGCTTGCCGGGTGATCGCCGTCGCTGGCCGCGACCTGGAGGCCGAGGTCCGTAGCGGTCGATTCCGCGAAGACCTTTACTACCAGCTGAGCGTCGTGCCCGTTACCGTGCCGCCGCTGCGCGATCATGTCGAAGACATTCCCGAGCTCGTGAGCTTCTATGTGGATCATCTGGTCGAGCGCGAAGGCCTGACCTACCGGCGCTTCACCGTGGCGGCCCAGAATCGCCTGCGCAACCACGACTGGCCGGGCAATGTCCGTGAGCTGCGCAACCTGGTTCAGCGGCTTCTACTGCTCGGCGACGGGCTGGATATCGATGTCGACGAGATCGAGCGGGTCCTCGCCGAGGGGGTGCATGTTTCGGAGGCCTCGCCGTCGCCGGACCTCTGGCTCGAGTTGCCGCTGCGCGAGGCCCGGGAGGCGTTCGAGCGCCAGTACCTCCAGCGCCAGCTCAAGCGCGCCGAGGGTAGCGTCGCCCAGCTCGCGCGTCTGACGGGCATGGAGCGCACCCATCTCTACCGCAAGCTGCGCGCCCTGGGGATCGATCCGAAGGAGGCGGGGTGAGCGCGGCGCGCACGAGTGGAAGCTGACGAGTGGAAAGTAGCAAGTTGAAAGCCGGGGGCCGCAGGGCGCGCGTTCCGAGTCCGCGAAGTACTTCATGGGGTGGCACTCCCCGGTCACTTGCTACTGCCGACTTTCCGCTTTCAATCTGCTTCTTCCAACTTCTGAGTTCTCACGAAGCGAGCCCATGAAAATCATCATTCTCGGCGCCGGGCAGGTGGGCAGCACCGTGGCGCAGAACCTCGCCAGCGAGGACAACGACATCACGGTCGTGGACGTGAGTCCGCACGTGCTGCAGGATCTCCAGGACCGTCTCGATCTGCGTACGGTCGTCGGCAGCGCGACCTACCCGGACGTGCTCACCCGCGCCGGCGTGGACGATGCAGACATGATCATCGCGGTGACCGATTCCGACGAGGCGAACATGATCGCCTGCCAGGTCGCCGATACGCTGTTCAATACCCCCACGAAGATCGCCCGCGTGCGCGCGGTGGAGTATCTCTCCTGTCCGCAGCTGTTCTCCCCGGACGCGATGCCCATCGACGTGATCATCAGTCCGGAGCAGCTCGTCACCCAGTACGTCAAACGGCTCATCGAGCACCCGGGGGCGTTGCAGGTGCTCGACTTCGCCGGCGGCAACGTGCGCCTGGTCGCCGTGCGCGCGTATTACGGTGGTCCTCTGGTGGGCCACGAGCTGCGCGCCCTGCGCGAGCACATGCCCGCCATCGAGGCGCGGGTGGCGGCAATCTTCCGGCGCGGCCGGGCCATCATTCCCGAGGGCGACACCGTGATCGAGGCCGGCGACGAGGTATTCTTCGTCGCCGCGCGGCGCAATATTCGCGCCATCATGAGCGAGCTGCGGCGGCTGGAGAAGCCGGTCAAGCGCATCATGATCGCCGGCGGCGGCAACATCGGCAAACGGCTCGCGCAGTCCCTGGAGGGGCGCTTCCAGACCAAGATCATCGAGCGCGACGACCGCCGTTGCCGACTGGTTTCCGAAGAGCTCAAGAAGACGATCATTCTCCGCGGGGACGCCGCGGACGAGGATCTGTTGCTCGAGGAGAACATCGAGAACACGGATGTCTTCTGCGGCCTGACCAATGACGACGAGGCCAATATCCTCTCGGCGATGCTCGCCAAGCGGCTCGGTGCGCGCATGGTCATGGCGCTCATCAATCGCCCCGCCTACGTGGATCTGGTGCAGTCCAGCGAGGACATCGACGTGGCGATCTCGCCCCAGCACGCCACCATCGGCAGCCTGCTCGCACACATCCGCCGCGGCGACGTGGTCAACGTGTACAGTCTGCGGCGTGGGGCGGCCGAGGCCATCGAGGCGGTCGCCCACGGCGACGCCAAGAGCTCGGCGGTGGTCGGCCGGCGCATCGACGAGATCCGTCTTCCGCGGGGCACCACCATCGGTGCGATCGTACGGGGGGACGAGGTGATCATGGCCCATCACGACACGGTGATCGAGTCCGAAGACCACGTGATCCTCTTTCTGGTGGACAAGACCCGCCTCACTGACGTCGAGAAGCTCTTTCAGGTCGCAGTTACGTTCCTCTGATGCGTTTCGACGCCGTTCAGCGCATTCTGGGCGTGCTGCTGATGGTCTTCAGCCTGACCATGCTTCCGCCCGCGCTGCTTTCCGCGCTGATCGACGACGGCGCCGTCACCGCCTTCATCAGTACCGCGAGCCTGCTGGTGGTCATCGGCGCCGCGCTGTGGCTGCCGGTGCGTAAGCTCCAGCGCGAGCTGCGCACGCGCGACGGCTTTTTCATTGTCGCCCTCTTCTGGGTGGTGCTCGGCATGGCGGGGGCCGTACCGTTTCTGCTCGATGAGCGCACGGGCATGAGCGTGGCGGATGCCCTGTTCGAGAGTATCTCGGGACTGACCACGACCGGCGCTACGGTGATCGTCGGTATCGACGAGCTGCCGATGTCCATCCGCTATTACCGCCAGCAGCTACAGTGGCTCGGCGGCATGGGCATCATCGTGCTGGCCGTCGCCATTCTCCCCATGCTCGGCATCGGCGGCATGCAGCTCTATCGCGCCGAGCTGCCCGGCCCGGTGAAAGACGCCAAGCTCACGCCGCGCATCACCGAGACCGCGAAGGCGCTGTGGTACATCTACCTCGGGCTTACCATCGTCTGTGCCCTCGCCTACTGGCTCGCGGGCATGGATGCCTTCGACGCTATCAGCCACGCGTTCTCCACCATCGCCACCGGAGGCTTCTCCACTCATGACGAGAGCGTTGGCTACTTCGACAGCGCGCTCATCGAGATGATCGCCGTGGTGTTCATGTTCATCTCGGCGGTGAACTACTCGCTGCACTTCCTGGTCTGGCGCTGGCGCTCGGTGCAGCCGTGGTTGAGGGATCCGGAGCTGCGTTTCTACGTGGGCCTCGTGATCGCTGCCTGCGTGCTGGTCACTGGTGGCTTGTTCCTCTACGAGTCGGGCCATGGCATTGAAGATCCGGATCTGTGGCACCACGCGATTTTTCAGGTGGTTTCCTTCGCCACCACCACCGGCTACACCACCACGGGACATCACCTATGGCCGGCATTCGTGCCCGTGTTGCTGCTGCTGCTCGCCTTCGTCGGCGGCTGCGGCAGCTCCACTTCCGGCGGCATCAAGGTCGTGCGCGTGTTGCTGCTCATGCGCCAGGGCGGCCGCGAGATCCTGCGCCTGATTCACCCGCAGGCGGTACTGCCGGTGAAGCTTGGCGCGAAACCGGTGGACGAGCGCGTAACCGACGCCGTGTGGGGGTTCTTCGGCGCCTACGTGGCCCTGTTCTCCGCGATCATGCTGCTGCTCATGGCGATGGGCCTCGACCAGGTCACCGCCTTCTCCGCCACCGCATCGGGCATGAACAACCTGGGCCCGGCGCTGGGAGACGTTGCGGCGAACTTCGCCAGCGTGGGCATCGGCCCGAAACTGCTGATGTGTTTCGCCATGGTGCTCGGCCGGCTGGAGATCTTTACGCTGCTCGTGCTTTTCACGCCGGCGTTCTGGCGGCGCTAGAGAGTGGAGTTAAAAGTCTAAAGTCGAAAGTTGAAAGCGGTTGATGAGACCCCCACAGGGAACTTTAGCGCTTTAAACTTTCCACTTTTCACTTTCTACTGGCCTTTATGAACATCGACGCCCTGGAAGCCATGCTCGCCCGCGGTCAGGACAGCGCCATGCTGCGCCTGACGCTGGGCAATGCCTATGCCAAGGCCGGGGACAGCGAGCGGGCGGAGTCGCATCTGCGGGCCGCGGTCACGCAGGACGCCGGTTACTCCGCAGCCTGGCGTGCGCTCGGCCGGCTCCAGCAGAAGGCCGGCGAGCTCGATGCCGCTGCCGAGAGCTACCGGCAGGGGCTGACCGCCGCGCGGGAGCGTGGTGACATGCAGATCGTCCGCGAGCTGGAGGTGCGTCTGCGGCGGCTCGAGCGCGAGGGTTGAGTCACCGAGTCCGTCAGATCCCCGGCCTCTGCTCTACACTTGCCCTATGGCTCTACTTGCTCTAGAGGCAATCAGCGAAGGAGGCGTTATGGACTGGCAGAAACAGATGGAAGAGGCGATGTCGACATGGACCGAGACGCAGCGTCGCCTCTGGGACCAGTGGTTCGAAGCCATGCGCGGCGGTGGTGCCGGCACGGGTTCCTGGGAAGAGATGCGCGCGGTGCAGCAACGCCAGGTGGAGGCCTGGGAGGAGGCTGTGCGCGAAGCGCTCGAGCGCCAGCAGCAGTGGATCGGCGGCCTCTCTGGCGGCGCCGATCCCAGTGGCTGGGCGACGCAGATGCAGCAGATGATGCGTGCGTGGACGGAGGCCCAGAGCGAGCTTTGGCGCAACTGGCTGGAACGCACGGAGCAGATGCAGCCGGCGGTGCGCGATATGCCCTGGTATCGCAACGCCCAGCAGGTTCTCGACGCCTGGGAGCAGGCTGCCAAGCAGGCGACGTCGGCGACCGGTGGTGACAGCGATAGCGATAGCGACAGCGACAAGCAGTGATGATGCGCTCGGGGGTCAGCGCTTGGCCCCCGTCGCCCCGCACCGGTGACGATCGCGCCTCAGGGGACGACGAGTACTGTTCAGCGTTTCCTGAAAGGACAAAAGGACAATGGGGGCAGGCGCCGGAAAGAAAAAAGCCGGCGCGTTCCGTGCACCGGCGGTCAGGTTCACTTGGCTGGAGGTGATCTGCGCGCGCCCTCGTCCTGAGGTTGGGGGGCTCCTGCCGGGCGTGCGCCACGTCCGTGTGTCGTTGTTCTTCTTGCCGCAGCCTCCGCTGCCGCGGTGACTCGCCGTCTCTGGCAAGTGCAGGAGTAGAATGCCACGGTGGTCCGGGTGTCGCTGTCGGGCAACATTGACACCCAATGTAAGAAATTACTTACAGAGTGAATACAGGATGATCGGGTTGTTGCAGCGGGTCACCGAAGCGGAGGTCACCGTCGCTGGTGACTGCGTCGGGCGCATAGCCCACGGCTTGCTGGTACTGGTCGGGGTCGAACGCGGTGACGACGATGCTGCCGCGGTGCGGCTGGCCGAGCGGCTCGTGGGTTACCGGGTCTTCGAGGACGAGTGGGGGCGCATGAACCGCTGCTTGGCCGATGTCGACGGCGGTCTGTTGCTGGTGCCTCAGTTCACTCTGGCCGCCGATACCCGCAAAGGAACCCGGCCGGGTTTCTCCACTGCCGCCTCCCCGGATGAGGGCGAGCGGCTGTTCTCCGTGCTCGTGGAGGCGGCGCGGGCGCGTCACCGACACGTGGCGACCGGGCGCTTCGGTGCCCACATGCGCGTGGCGCTGGTCAACGACGGACCCGTGACTTTCCGGCTGCAGGTCCCTGCGGCCGCCAGCTGATCGCCTCGCGCACGCAGACTGCCGTCAACACTGTTCAGAAGGTCTATCGGCAAGGCGCGCTCGCGCCGGCGTGGCCGGGTCACGTCAAGCGAGCGCAACGCCGCCACCGGGCCGCTGTGGCGCTCCCTTCGGGCCGGACTGTGCGCCGATGGGGTCTGCGTTGCTCGCCGCTCATGGTGCCCGGCTACACCGCGCGCCTCGCGCCTTGCCCCATCGGCGCACAGTCCGGCTGACGCACGACAATACCTCTGAGAAGATTAGTATGCTCCCAGGCCGGTCATGGGTATCGTCGTGCGGCGCGAAGCAGCCACCCGTGCGGGCGCCGGCAGTCGGCAACGCGAATGACCGGGGCAGGTCAACAGGCCCTTGTTGTGCGCGGCGTGGTATGCTCCGCGCGACAAGCAGTCCTGCGGATTCTTTGGATTCTTCAACCATGGCTGATCGAAGCGCAAGCGTCGCGCGTGACACGCTGGAGACCCGCATCCGGGTCGACATCAACCTGGACGGCCGCGGTGAATCGCGGCTCGCTATCGGGGTGCCCTTCCTCGAGCACATGCTCGACCAGATCGCCCGCCACGGGCTTATCGATCTGACCGTCGAGGCCGAGGGCGATCTCCACATCGACGCGCACCACACGGTCGAGGACGTCGGCATCACCATTGGCCAGGCGCTCGCCCAGGCAGTGGGCGAGAAGAAGGGCATCCGCCGTTTCGGTCACGCCTATTGCCCCCTCGACGAGGCGCTCTCGCGGGTGGTGGTGGACTTCTCCGGCCGACCGGGGCTCGAGTTCCATGTGGAATTTCCCCGCGCGCGGATCGGCGAGTTCGACGTCGATCTCTTCCGCGAGTTCTTCCAGGGCCTGGTCAACCACGCCTGGATAACGCTGCACGTGGACAATCTGCGTGGCCGCAATGCTCATCACATCGCCGAGACGGTGTTCAAGGCCACCGGGCGGGCGCTGCGTATGGCGCTGGAGAGTGATCCGCGTCTCGCGGGCGCCACGCCGTCCACGAAGGGCGTGCTGTAGGACCTGCTGACGTATTGCGAGTGCGCCGCGCTAGGCTTGTCAGCCGTGCAGGAAGGCGCAAGGAGTGAAGTTTAGTGATTCTGAATAAGCGACGAGCAACGCCGCCTGGGCGGCTGACAAGCCAAACCCGGAGGGCCGGCGCCCAGTTGGCGCTATCCTACGTCGGCGCTCCCTTACGTAGTGCCGCTACGCTACGCTCGCGCCGCCTTGACTTGCGCCAACAGGGCGCCGGCGCGGCGTGCCCGCGATGCGTCAGCAGGGCCTAGGCATGGGGGCCACGGTTGTCGTCGACTACGGCATGGGCAACCTGCGCTCCATGGCGAAGGCACTGGAACACGCCGGTGCCGAAGCGGTGCGGGTGACCGATGATGCCGAGACCATCGCGGCTGCCGAGCGGGTCGTCTTCCCCGGCCAGGGTGCGGCCCGTGATTGTATGAGTGCGCTGCATACCCACGAGCTCGTGGACGTGCTCGGCGAGGCCATGACGCGCAAGCCGTTTCTCGGCGCCTGCATGGGCATGCAGGTGCTACTGGAGTGGAGCGACGAGAACGACGGCGTGGAGCTGCTCGGGCGCTATCCGGGGCGCATCCGGCATTTCCGTGAGCATTTCGATGTCGCTTCGGGATTGAAAATTCCGCACATGGGGTGGAATCGGGTCCGCCACAGCCGCGATCATCCGCTGTGGGCCGGGGTCGCCGACGGCGAGTGGTTCTATTTCGTTCACAGCTACTATGCCGAGCCCGCCGACCCGACTCTCGTCGTGGGGACGGCGGACTACGGCGGCGAGTTCGCCTGCGCGCTCGCCCGCGAGAACGTCTTCGCCACCCAGTTCCACCCCGAGAAGAGTCACCATGCGGGCCTGACGCTGCTCGCCAATTTCCTCCGATGGGACGGAACCGTATAACGATCTGGACAAGACCATGCTTCTGATTCCCGCAATCGACCTCAAGGACGGCAAATGCGTACGTCTGCGCCAGGGGCGCATGGACGATGAAACCGTCTTCTCCGATGATCCGGTGGCGATGGCCGGGCGCTGGATCGAGGCCGGTGCCCGGCGCATCCACCTGGTGGACCTCAACGGCGCGGTGGCCGGGTTTCCGGTGAATGCCGATATCATCGGCCGCATCGCCGAGGCGTATCCCGACGTCGAGCTTCAGGTGGGTGGCGGCATCCGCAGCTTCGACGTGATCCAGACGTATCTGGACGTCGGCGTGGACTACGTCATTATCGGTACCCAGGCCGTGCGCCGTCCGGCGTTCGTGGACGACGCCTGCGACGAGTTTCCCGGCCACATCATCGTCGGCCTCGACGCCAAGGACGGAATGGTGGCCACCGACGGCTGGGAGAAGGTTTCCACGCGAACCGCCGCCGAGATGGCGCAGCGCTTCGAGGCGGCCGGCGTGGAGGCGATCGTGTTCACCGACATCGGCCGCGACGGCATGATGCGAGGCGTGAATGCGGCCGCCACCGCAGCACTCGCGCGTTCCGTGAACATTCCCGTTATCGCCTCCGGCGGCGTGAGCACCATGGATGATGTGCGCGCTCTCTGCGACGCTGCCGGTGACGGCATCGACGGCGCCATCGTCGGCCGGGCGCTCTACGAAGGCAGCCTGGATCTCGCCGAGGCCCAGCGCGCCGTGCTGGAGCTTACCCGTGGCACTGGCTAAGCGCATCATCCCCTGCCTGGACGTGGACGCCGGGCGGGTGGTCAAAGGTGTGCGCTTCGTCGATATCCGCGACGCCGGCGATCCGGTGGCGGTGGCGCGGGAATACGACCGTGCCGGGGCCGACGAGATCACCTTTCTCGACATCACCGCCAGCCACCAGGAGCGCGAGACCATCGTCGACGTGGTGGAGGCGGTGGCGAGCGAGGTATTCATTCCGTTGACCGTCGGCGGTGGTATCCGGGAGGTCGCCGACGTGCGCCGCATGCTCAACGCCGGTGCCGACAAGGTCGCTATCAACACCGCCGCGGTGAAATGTCCCGAATTCGTTGCCGAGGCGGCGCAGCGCTTCGGCTCGCAGTGCATCGTCGTGGCGGTGGATGGCAAGCGCGTGAGTGCCGATGGCGAGCCGCCCCGGTGGGAAGTGTTTACCCACGGTGGCCGTCGCCGGACCGGCATCGATGCCGTCGAATGGGGGGCGCGCATGGCCGAGCTCGGTGCCGGTGAGCTGCTCGTCACCAGCATGGACCGTGATGGCACCAAAGCCGGCTTTGACTGCGCGCTCACACGGGCGATCTCGGAGGCGACCGGTGTGCCGGTCATCGCCTCCGGGGGCGTCGGCACTCTCCAGCATCTCGTCGACGGGGTGCTCGACGGTCATGCCGATGCCGTGCTCGCGGCGAGCATCTTCCACTTCGGCGAGTACTCCATCGGCGAGGCCAAGGCGTACATGGCCGAACGCGGTATCGAGGTGCGGCGATGAGCTGGCTGGACGAGGTACGTTTCAACGACGACGGCCTGGTGGCGGCGATCGCCCAGGACGCCGACGACGGCCGCGTTCTGATGATGGCGTGGATGAACCGCGAGGCCCTTGCCCGCACCGCCGAGCTCGGTGAGGCGGTGTACTACTCCCGCTCGCGCGGGCGGTTGTGGCACAAGGGTGAATCGTCCGGACACGTGCAGCGCGTGCGCGAGCTTCGAATCGACTGCGACGGCGACGTTGTGTTGCTGAAAGTCGAACAGGCGGGTGGCATTGCCTGTCATACTGGAAGGCGCAGCTGCTTCTATCGCCGGCTCGACGGCGGCGGCTGGGCATCCGCCGATCCGGTGGTGCGGGATCCGGAGTCGATCTACGGAGGCGATGGATGAGCGACGAGGATGTTCTCAATCGTCTGGCGGCCGTGCTCGAGGCGCGCAAGGGCGATGATCCGAAGGCGTCGTACGTCGCCAAGCTCTACGCCAAGGGCGCTGACCATATTCTCAAGAAGGTCGGCGAAGAGGCCACGGAGACGGTTCTCGCCGCCAAGGACGGGGATCGTGAGCATCTGGTTTATGAGACCGCGGATCTGTGGTTCCATACTTTGGTAATGCTGGCCCACTATGATCTCGGGCCGGCCGACGTCCTCGCTGAGCTCGGTCGTCGATTCGGCCTCTCCGGCCTCGAGGAGAAGGCTGCGCGCGACGAGGGCAGCGACTGATCGACACAGGCCCCATCAACACACATCGGCCGCCGCCTGCCTGATAGCGGCCGTATTCCCTCAGGAGGGTTCCCCATGGGTTTCGGTGGTATCAGCATCTGGTCTCTCCTGCTCATCCTGGTCATCGTGCTGCTGCTGTTCGGTACCAAGAAGCTGCGCAACGTCGGCAGCGACCTTGGCGGTGCGATCAAGGGCTTCAAGAGCGCCATCAACGAGGGCGAGCAGGAGCAAAAGCGCGACAGCGACGCTCCCAGCGAGCAGCGTCTGGAAGGCGGTGACGAGAGCGAGGCGAACGCCGGTCACGACACCGACGCTTCTCGCGATCGCCACCACACCTCCTAGCGTCGGCGGCTGGCAATGTTCGACGTCAGCTTCTGGGAGCTGCTCGTCATCGGCGTGATCGCGCTGATTGTGGTCGGCCCGGAGCGCTTGCCGGGGCTGATGCGAACGCTCGGCCTGTGGGTGGGTCGGGCGCGCGCCACGTTCTACTCCGTGCGCGACGAAATCGAGCGCGAGGCCAATGCACAGGGTCTGCGCGATACGCAGCGCGCTTTACGCGATACCGAGCGCGACCTCCGCGAAGGCGTGCAGAGCACGACCGACAGTGTGCGCTCCGAGGCCGAGCGCGCCCGTCAGGGCGTCGAGGAAGCCGCCGGTGCGGCGCAGGCCGGCAACCAGGCCGGCACATCCACCGGCGATGACGATGCCACGCAACACCGAGGAGACCAGGCCGAGCGATGAGCGCCGACCCTCGCGACGAACACGCCGTGGACGAGGACCGTCCCCTGCTCAGTCACCTCCTCGAGTTGCGCAGCCGGCTGCTGCGGATCGTCGTGGTGACGCTCGCCGTCTTCCTGCTGCTCTATCCGGTACGCGAGCCGCTCTATCACTGGCTTTCCGGCCCGCTGCAGGCGGTGCTGCCGGAGGGAGGACAGATGATCGCCACACAGGTGGCGACGCCCTTCCTTATACCGTTGAAGCTTGCGCTGGTCTCGGCGTTATTCCTGTGCGTGCCCTATATCCTCTATCAGGTGTGGGCCTTCGTCGCCCCGGGACTCTACCGCCACGAGCGCCGACTGGTCTGGCCGTTGCTGGGCTCGAGCGTGGTGCTCTTCTACCTGGGCATGGCGTTCGCGTACTTCGTCGTCTTTCCGCTGGTGTTTCGCTTCTTCGCCGGGGTCACGCCCGAGGGCGTGGCCATGATGACCGACATTGGCGAGTATCTCTCGTTCGTGCTCACGCTGTTCTTCGCCTTCGGCACGGCGTTCGAGGTGCCCATCGCCACGATCCTGCTCATCCGCAGCGGCGTGACCACCCGCGCCGACCTCGGGGCCAAGCGTCCCTACGTCATCGTGGCCGCGTTCACCGTCGGCATGCTGCTCACACCGCCGGATGTCATCTCTCAGATACTACTCGCGCTGCCGGTGTGGCTTCTCTTCGAGCTAGGGCTCATCTTCTCCCGGTTTTTGCCGACAGCGGCTGGCGACAAAGCGACCGAAAGCTGACTGTTAGGTAAGAATTCGGTCGCCCCTGATCGGGTGCGGCTCCGTCAGAGGTCGCATGTTGCGCCTAAACCCGCGCCACTGTTGCGCCTGTGGTCGGCCCCGCGTATCGTATTAAGGGTGTGTTGCGCTTGAGCACGCTCCCGGAGATTGGGTGAGTGCTGAGCGCGCGCCACTCTTCCTGGGCAGCAAACGTCGGGCACACAGCGAGATGAGCGCTTCCGGAGCGAGTGCATCCGGTCCCGAAGATTCGGACGGCGGCGAACGGCCGCACCCGGCCCTCCCGGGCCGGCAGCCCGTGATCGCAGGGCAGCTGCCCCGGCGGTTTTCCCCTCTCTCCCACTCGCGTGCGGGTCCTGCCGCATCGGCCGGCAAGCCCGGGCGCCGGGCTACCATTATCGGTAGTCGTCCTCTGCACACGCGCGCAAATCGCCAGGTGAACTTCCCATGAATGGTGCTTTTGAACGGTTTCTGCGCAACTCGTATCTCAGCGGTTCCAACGCGACGTATATCGAGGCGCTCTACGAAGCCTATCTCAGCGATCCCGACTCGGTGCCCGCCGAATGGCGGGGATACTTCCAGGGACTCGAAGCGGGTGAGGGCGTAACCGGAAAGGACATCCCGCACAGTCCCATCGTCGCCGAGTTCGAGCGCATCGGGCGACAGCGCGGCGGTAACGGTGCCGCTGCCGAAGCGATGGCGCCGGAAGTCGCACAGAAGCAGGCGTCGGTGCTGCGCCTGATCAATGCCTACCGTTTCCGGGGGCATCAGCTCGCGGATATCGATCCGCTCGAGCTGCGCGAGAAGCCCGAGGTGCCCGATCTGGACCCGGTCTACCACGGTCTCACCGAGGCCGACATGGACCGGACATTCAACACCGGGTCGCTGTTCACCGCCGAGCGGCAGACGCTGCGCGAGATCATCGCCCTGTGCGAGGAGGTCTATGCCGGCAAGATCGGCTCGGAGTACATGCACATCACCGACACGGTGCAGAAGCGCTGGATCCAGGAGCGCCTGGAGAAGCCGCGTGCGCGCCCGGATCTCGGCGCCGAGCGTCGCATCGAGCTGCTACGCCGGCTAACCGCCGCCGAGGGCATCGAGAAATACCTGAACAGCAAGTACGTCGGGCAGAAGCGCTTCTCGCTGGAGGGTGGCGAGACCCTGATCCCCCTGCTCGACGAAGTGGTCCAGCGCGGCGGCGCACAGGGGGTCAGGGAGCTGGTGCTGGGCATGGCCCACCGTGGCCGGCTGAACGTGCTGGTCAACCTGCTCGGGAAGTCGCCCAAGGATCTCTTCGCGGAGTTCGAGGGGGACTACGAGCTGGAGAAGGCGACCGCCGGCGACGTGAAATACCACATGGGCCACTCCTCGGACATCATGACCGATGGCGGCCCGCTGCACCTGGCGCTGGCGTTCAACCCCTCGCATCTGGAGATCGTCGATCCCGTGGTCGAGGGATCGGTGCGCGCGCGCATGCAGCGCCGGCGCGATTTCGAGGGCGACGAGGTGCTGCCGGTGCTCATTCACGGTGACGCCGCCTTCGCCGGTCAGGGCGTGGTCATGGAGACTTTCCAGCTCTCCCAGGCACGTGGCTTCTACACCGGTGGCACGGTGCACGTAATCGTCAACAACCAGATCGGGTTCACCACCTCGAACCCGCTGGATACGCGCTCGACGCTGTACTGCACCGAGGTCGCCAAGATGGTGCAGGCGCCCATCTTCCACGTGAACGGCGACGATCCCGAGGCGGTGCTGTTTGTCACCCAGCTCGCGATGGACTACCGCAAGCGCTTCAAGCGCGACGTGGTCATCGACCTCATCTGCTACCGCAAGCACGGTCACAACGAGGCGGACGAGCCGTCGGCGACTCAGCCGATGATGTATCAGAAGATCAAGCAGCACACCCCGGTGCGCAAGCGCTACGCCGAGCGCCTCCAGGAGGCCGGAGCGGTGGAGGCCGACATCGTCAAGCAGCTCGAGCGCGACTACCGCGACGCCCTGGACGAGGGCCGAATCGTCGCGCCGCGCATCCTCGATGCCGTGCACAACGAGTACGCCGTCGACTGGACGCCGTACTTCAACGACGGCGGCGAGCGGGAGGTGGCGACTGCGGTGTCGCTGGAGCGTATCCGCGCGTTACAGGAGAATCTTCAGCGCCTGCCCGAGGGCTTCGAGCTCAACCCGCGGGTGGCGAGCATGATGGAGAGCCGGCGCAAGATGGCCGCCGGTGCGCTCGCCATGGACTGGGGCTTCGCCGAGACCATGGCGTACGCCAGCCTTCTGGAAGAGGGCTGGAATGTCCGTCTCACCGGCCAGGACTCCGGTCGCGGCACGTTCTTCCATCGCAATGCTGTGCTGCACAATGCCCGCGACGGCAGCACCCACGTGCCGTTGAAGGACATCTCCACGGACCCGTCGAATTTCACGGTGATCGACTCGCTGCTCTCCGAGGAGGCTGTGCTCGGCTTCGAATACGGCTTCGCCACCGCCGATCCGGAAACCCTGGTGGTCTGGGAGGGGCAGTTCGGTGACTTCGTCAACGGTGCCCAGGTCGTCATCGACCAGTTCCTGAGCTCGGGTGAGGCGAAGTGGGGCCGGCTGTGCGGCCTTACCCTGTTTCTCCCCCATGGCTACGAGGGCCAGGGACCCGAGCACTCCTCGGCCCGGCTGGAGCGCTTCCTGCAGCTGTGCGCCGAGCACAACATCCAGGTGTGCGTGCCCTCCACGCCGGCGCAGTTCTTCCACATGCTGCGTCGGCAGCTGCTCCGGCCCGGACGCAAGCCGCTTATCGTCATGACGCCCAAGTCACTGCTGCGGCACAAGCTCTCCACCTCCGTGCTCGACGATCTCTCCCGCGGCCATTTCCACGTGGTGGTCGACGAGATCGACGATCTCAAGGTGAAGGACATCCGGCGCGTCGTCCTGTGCAGCGGCAAGGTCTACTACGATCTGCTTCAGGAGCGACGCAAGCGCGAGCAGACCGATGTCGCCATCGTGCGCGTCGAGCAGCTCTATCCCTTCCCCGAGAAGGAGCTCGCTGCCCTGCTCAAGCGGCGCTACAAGGGGGCGAAGGACATCGTCTGGTGCCAGGAGGAGCCCAAGAACCAGGGCGCGTGGTATCAGATCCGTCACCACCTGGTGAATTGCCTGACGCGGGAGCAGACGCTTGCGTACGCTGGCCGGGACCCCTCGGCGTCCCCGGCGGCCGGCTACGCCAAGCTGCATCACGATCAACAGCGCCGTCTGGTCGAAACGGCGCTCGACTGAGTATTTCGCCGGACGAATCGAGGCCTGGCCGCCAGGCCACAGGGGATAACAAGCGAGGAATCGATGAGCATCGAAGTCAAGGTACCCGCACTGCCCGAGTCCGTCAGCGAGGCGACGGTGGTCACCTGGCACAAGCAGCCCGGTGACGCCGTCGAGCGCGACGAGAACCTAGTGGACATCGAGACCGACAAGGTCGTGCTCGAGGTCCCGGCGCCGGAGGACGGCGTGCTCGGCGAAATACTCAAGAATGACGGGGACACGGTCACCGCCGACGAAGTCATCGCCACCCTGGGCGAAGGCGGGGCGGCGGCTGCCGGTGGCGGAGAAGCCAAGGCCGAGGAAACTGCCCAGGCGGCGTCCCAGGGGCCCGAGGCGGAAGCGGCTGGATCTGCGTCGCAGGCGAGCGAGGCGAACGCCGCGCCGGCGGAAGTCAACGATGAGCTCTCGCCGGCGGTACGCCGTCTGGTCGCCGAGCACGATCTGGATCCGGCCCGGATCGAGGGGACCGGTCGCGAAGGGCGCATCACCAAGGAGGACGTCGTCCGTTATCTGGACAATGGCGGGGGCGAGGCGAGCACCGAGGCCGAGACCGCCGAGCGTCGCCCGCGCGAGCCAGAGCCCGCCGGGCGCCGCAGTGATGCATCGCCGCAGGCCAAGCGCTCGCCGGAAGTCCCCGCGACCGAGGCGCCCGGCGAGCGCCCCGAGCGGCGCGTGCCCATGACCCGCCTGCGCCAGCGCATCGCCGAGCGTCTCGTCGAGGCGCAACAGACCGCCGCCATGCTCACCACCTTCAACGAGGTGAACATGCAGCCGGTCATGGAGCTTCGCGGGCGCTACAAGGACCGCTTCGAGAAGTCCCACGGCATCAAGCTGGGCTTCATGTCCTTCTTCGTGAAGGCTGCCGTGGAGGCACTGAAGCGTTTCCCCGCCGTGAATGCCTCCATCGACGGCAAGGACATCATCTACCACGGCTATTACGACATCGGCATCGCCGTGTCCACCGAACGTGGGCTGATGGTGCCGGTGCTGCGCAACGCCGACCAGCTCTCCTATGCGGAGATCGAGGAGAGCATTGCCGACTTCGGCAAGCGCGCCAAGGAGGGCAAGATCGGTATCGAGGAGCTCACCGGGGGCACCTTCACCATTACCAACGGCGGCATCTTTGGCTCGCTATTGTCCACGCCTATCATCAACCCGCCCCAGAGCGGCATTCTCGGCATGCACAAGATCCAGGAACGGCCCATGGTGGTCGATGGCGAGGTCAAGGCGGTACCCATGATGTACCTCGCGCATTCGTACGACCATCGCATCATCGATGGCCGCGAAGCGGTGCAGTTCCTGGTCACGATCAAGGACATGCTCGAGGATCCGGCACGCCTGCTGCTCGAGGTCTGAGCGAGCGCACGGAACGACACCAGACAACAGGAGACAACATGGCCAATTCCTACGACGTCATCGTCATCGGCGCCGGGCCGGCCGGCTATGTCGCGGCCATCCGCTGCGCGCAGCTGGGGCTGAACGTCGCTTGCATCGACGAATTCCGCCGCAAGGACGGCGAGCCGGCGCTGGGGGGCACCTGCCTGAATGTCGGCTGCATCCCGTCCAAGGCGCTGCTCGACTCCTCCGAGCAGTATCACAAGGTCAACGAGGAGCTCGCCGGGCACGGCATCAACGTCAAGGGCGTGAGCCTCGACGTTCCGCAGATGATCAGCCGCAAGGACAAGGTCGTCGCCGATCTCACCGGTGGCATCCGGCAGCTGTTCAAGGCGAACAAGATCGAGTGGCTGCAGGGCCACGGGAAGCTGCTCACCGAGCGGCGTGTGGAGTTCACGCCGCACAAGGGCAAGGCGCAGACCCTGCAGGCACAGAACGTCATCCTCGCCACCGGCTCCAAGCCCATCGACATCGGTGCGGCGCCGGTGGACGAGGAGCGCATCCTCACCTCCGACGCTGCGCTCGAGATCTCCGAGGTGCCCAAGCGCCTGGGCGTCATCGGCGCCGGCGTGATCGGCCTGGAGATGGGCAGCGTGTGGAACCGGCTCGGTTCCAAGGTGGTGCTGCTCGAGGCCCAGGACGAGTTCCTGGCGCCGGTGGACCAGCAGGTCGCACGCGACGCCAAGCGCCAGTTCGAGAAGCAGGGGCTGGATATCCGACTTGGCTGCCGCGTGACCGAGACCCGCAAGGGCAAGACCGTCTCGGTGCACTACGAGGACAAGGACGGCAAGCAGAACATCCAGGTGGACAAACTCATCGTCGCCGTGGGTCGCCGGCCCAACACCGAGGGCCTCTCCCATGACGACGTGGAGCTGCTGACCGACGAGCGCGGTTTCGTCCACGTCAACGACCACTGCGAGACCAACATCCCGGGCGTCTACGCCGTTGGCGACGTGGTCCGCGGCCCGATGCTCGCCCACAAGGGCAGCGAGGAAGGCATGATGGTTGCCGAGCTGATCGCCGGTCAGCCCGGGCACGTGAACTACGAAACCATCCCCTGGGTGATCTACACGCATCCGGAGATCGCCTGGGTGGGCAAGACGGAGGCCCAGCTCAAGAAGGCGGGAACGCCGTACAAGTCGGGCACCTTCGGCTTCGCCGCCACCGGCCGTGCCCGGGCGATGGATTACCCCGTGGGCATGGTGAAGATCCTCGCCCATGCCGAGACCGACCGCATCCTGGGCGTACACATCGGTGGCCCCCAGGCGTCGGAGCTCATTACCGAGGCAGTGGTCGCCATGGAGTTCTCGGCGAGCTCGGAGGATCTGGCGCGCACCATCCACGCTCATCCGACGCTCTCCGAGGCCGTGCACGAGGCCGCCCTGTCGGTGGACAAACGGGCCATTCACAAGGCGAACTGAGTTGGCTGAAAACGCACCGACCGTGGAGAAGCCGCCTTCGGGCGGCTTTTTTGTGGGCGAAAGCGTGGCATTACCTGTGATCGGATTAGTATTTTGCAAGAGAAGTTAGTGCCGCCGTCAATGCACGGATTCGCGCATTATTGTGTTTTCCAATACCGATAGATCCATGCGATCCGGTGTAAGCGGATAATCCCTCAAATTGTTTTTTAAGACATTGTTTTTAAAGTGATTTGGGAAACGGTTTTACGTTAGCGTAAACTGGCGATCCGACGCTGCGGCGGCTGCGCCGGATTGCGCCATCCGCCGCTGATCCCCAGGGCGCGCTGCGCCCCGTGACGAGGGAGAAAAAACCATGCCTACCATCGAGTCAGCCGGCCGCCGTTTCCGTCAGGCCGTCGCCGAGGAGCGTCCGCTCCAGGTCGCCGGCACCATCAATGCCTACTCGGCGCTGCTGGCCGAACGCGCCGGCTTCCGCGCCATCTATCTCTCCGGCGGCGGCGTCGCCAACGCGTCTTATGGGCTGCCGGATCTCGGCATCACCCAGCTCGCCGACGTCGCCGAGGATGTGCGCCGTATCACCGGCGTATGCGACGTGCCCCTGCTGGTGGACATCGACACCGGCTGGGGAGGCGCTTTCAACATCGCCCGAACGATCCGGGAGCTTGGCCGCGCCGGTGCCGCCGCCGTGCATATCGAGGACCAGGTGCAGGCGAAGCGTTGTGGCCACCGCCCCGGCAAGGCCCTGGTGTCCACCGGCGAGATGGTCGATCGCGTCAAGGCCGCCGTGGATGCCCGCGTCGACGAGGAATTCGTGATCATGGCGCGCACGGACGCGCACGCCAGCGAGGGGCTGGAATCCGCGGTGGCGCGTGCCAACGCCTACGTGGACGCCGGCGCCGACATGATCTTCGCGGAGGCGCTGCATACCCTCGAGGAGTTCCAGGCGTTCGCGGGCCGGGTGCCGGTTCCGGTGCTCGCGAATATCACCGAGTTCGGCAGGACCCCGCTGTTCACCGTGGACGAGCTGCGCGACGCCGGTGCCGGCCTGGTGCTCTACCCGCTGTCTGCCTTCCGTGCCATGAGTCGCGCCGCAGAGCAGGTCTACGCGGCGATTCGCCGCGACGGCACGCAGCAAGGCGTCACCGACATGATGCAGACTCGGGACGAGCTCTACGACGTGCTCGGCTACCATGACTACGAGCGCAAGCTCGACGAGCTGTTCGCGCGCGGCGACGACTGATCCACGCGCGGTGATCGCGCCGCGGCGCGGATCCGAACATCGATCGCGAAGGAGAGGCAACATGGCAGAGAAGAAAACGGGTGCCGGCCTGCGCGGCACCAGTGCCGGCGAGACCGCCCTGTGTACCGTTGGTATCAAGGGAACGGGGCTCACCTACCGCGGCTATGACATCCACGATCTCGCCGAGCACGCCGAGTTCGAGGAAGTGGCCTACCTGCTCCTCTACGGTAAGCTGCCCACAAGCGGCGAGCTCGCCGATTACAAGCGCCGTCTCAAGGGGCTGCGCCAGCTCCCCGATGCGCTCAAGGAGGTGCTCGAGCGCATCCCGGCCGACGCGCACCCGATGGACGTGATGCGTACGGGTTGCTCCATGCTCGGCAACCTCGAGACCGAGCAGAGCTTCGACGAGCAGCAGGAGGTCGCCGATCGCCTCCTCGCCGTACTGCCGGGGATCATCACGTACTGGTATCGCTATTCCCACGACGGTGAGCGCATCGATCCGGCTACTGACGATGACTCCATCGGTGCGCAGTTCCTCCACCTGCTCCACGGCGAGGCGCCCAACGCCACCCACGAGAAGGTGATGCACGCCTCGCTCATCCTGTATGCCGAGCACGAGTTCAACGCCTCGACGTTCACCGCACGGGTGTGCGCGTCGACGCTCTCGGACATGCATTCCTGCATCACCGGGGCCATCGGCTCCCTGCGGGGGCCGCTTCACGGCGGCGCCAACGAAGCGGCGATGGCGATGATAGAGCAGTGGTCCGACCCCGACGAGGCCGAGCGCGAAATCCTCGGCATGCTCGAGCGCAAGGACAAGATCATGGGCTTCGGCCACGCCATCTATCGCGACAACGACCCGCGCAACGCCATCATCAAGAAGTGGTCGAAGTGCCTCGCCGAGGAGGTGGGCGACACTGTGCTCTATCCGGTTTCCGAGCGGGTGGAGGCGGTCATGTGGCGGGAGAAGCAGCTTTTCGCCAACGCCGATTTCTTCCATGCGAGCGCGTATCACTTCATGGGCATTCCCACCAAGCTCTTCACTCCCATCTTCGTGATGTCGCGAGTGACCGGCTGGTGCGCCCACGTCTTCGAGCAGCGCGCGAGCAACCGCATCATCCGCCCGAGCGCCGATTACACCGGCCCGGATCTGCAGCAGTGGATCCCCATCGACGAGCGCGACTGACCAATCTCCCCCGCGCGTGCGGCACCGAGCCACGCCACCCATCCGGGTCCGCCAGGGACGGCACGTATCCGGGGCAAGCGGGCCGCCGGCGCGAGGGAGCCGCGCCGGGCCCCTGATCGTACATGCCGAGCCGGCGGCCACGCCGGTCCGCACGGCCAGGAAGCTGGAAGAACGACGCCATGAACACCCAATACCGCAAGTCCCTGCCGGGCACCGACCTCGATTACTTCGACACCCGGGCCGCGGTCGAAGACATTCGCCCGGGTGCCTACGACAAGCTCCCCTACACGTCGCGCGTGCTGGCGGAGAATCTGGTGCGCCGCTGTGATCCGTCACAGCTCACCGCCGCGCTCACCCAGATCATCGAGCGCCGGCGCGACCTGGACTTCCCCTGGTACCCGGCACGGGTCGTCTGCCACGACATTCTCGGCCAGACAGCGCTGGTGGACCTCGCCGGCCTGCGTGACGCCATCGCCGAGAAGGGTGGCGACCCGGCCAAGGTGAACCCGGTGGTGCCGACCCAGCTCATTGTCGACCACTCCCTGGCCGTGGAGTGCGGCGGCTACGACCCGGACGCCTTCAGGAAGAACCGCGAGATCGAGGACCGGCGCAACGAGGACCGCTTCCACTTCATCGACTGGACCAAGAAGGCCTTCGACAACGTGGACGTCATCCCCCCGGGCAACGGCATCATGCACCAGATCAACCTGGAGAAGATGTCGCCGGTGGTGCAGGCGCGCGACGGCGTGGCCTTCCCCGATACCTGCGTGGGCACCGACAGCCACACCCCCCACGTGGACGCGCTGGGCGTGATCGCCGTGGGTGTCGGCGGCCTGGAGGCGGAGAGCGTCATGCTCGGCCAGCCCTCCTACATGCGCCTGCCCGACGTCGTCGGCGTCGAGCTCACCGGCAAGCCGCAGCCGGGCATCACCGCCACCGACATCGTCCTGTCGCTGACGGAGTTCCTGCGCCGCGAGCGCGTGGTCTCCGCGTACCTGGAGTTCTTCGGCGAGGGCGCCGAGGCCCTGACCGTGGGAGACCGCGCCACCATCTCCAACATGACCCCGGAGTACGGCGCCACCGCGGCGATGTTCCATATCGACCGCCAGACCATCGACTACCTGACGCTCACCGGCCGCGACGACGACCGGGTGAAGCTCGTCGAGACCTACGCGAAGGAGGCCGGCCTGTGGGGCGATGCCCTGAAAACCGCCGAGTACGAGCGCACACTCACCTTCGACCTCTCCGCGGTGGAGCGGACCATGGCCGGCCCGTCCAACCCGCACCGCCGCCTGCCCACCTCGCAGCTCGCCGAGCGCGGCATCGCCGGCGATTGGGAGGAGGCGGAAGGACAGATGCCCGACGGTGCGGTGATAATCGCCGCCGTGACCAGCTGCACCAACACCTCCAACCCGCGTAACGTGGTTGCTGCCGGCCTGCTCGCGCAGAAGGCCAACGAGATGGGCCTCACCCGCAAGCCCTGGGTGAAGACCTCGCTGGCGCCGGGTTCCAAGGCGGTGCAGATGTACCTGGAAGAGTCCAGCCTGCTCCCGGAGCTGGAGCGCCTCGGCTTCGGCATCGTCGGCTTCGCCTGCACCAGCTGCAACGGCATGTCCGGCGCCCTCGACCCCGAGATCCAGCAGGAGATCATCGACCGCGACCTCTACACCACGGCGGTGCTATCCGGAAACCGCAACTTCGACGGCCGCATCCACCCCTACGCCAAGCAGGCCTTTCTCGCTTCACCGCCGCTGGTGGTGGCCTACGCCATCGCCGGCACCGTGCGCTTCGACATCGAGAAGGACGCGCTGGGCTACGATGCCGACGGCAACCCGGTTACCCTCAAGGACCTGTGGCCCTCCGACGAGGAGATCGACCGCATCGTGCGCGAGAGCGTCAAACCGGAGCAGTTCCGCAACGTCTACACGCCGATGTTCAACATCAAGGTGGAGAAGGGCGAGCAGGTCAGCCCGTTGTACGACTGGCGCCCCATGAGCACCTACATCCGCCGGCCCCCGTACTGGGAGGGCGACCTCGCCGACAAGCCTGCGCTCAGGGGTATGCGGCCGCTGGCAGTGCTGCCGGACAACATCACCACCGACCACCTCTCGCCGTCCAACGCCATCCTGCCGGACAGCGCGGCCGGCGAGTACCTGGCGAAGATGGGCCTGCCGGAGGAGGACTTCAACTCCTACGCTACCCACCGCGGCGACCACCTCACCGCCCAGCGCGCGACACTTGCCAACCCCAAGCTCTTCAACGAGATGGTGCGAGACGAGCACGGCGAGGTTCGCCAGGGCTCGCTCACCCGGTTGGAGCCGGAGGGCGAGGTCATGCGTATGTGGGACGCCATCGAGATCTACCAGCAGCACCGGCAGCCGTTGATCATCGTTGCCGGTGCCGACTACGGCCAGGGTTCGTCGAGAGATTGGGCCGCCAAGGGCGTGCGCCTGGCAGGCGTCGAGGCCATCGCCGCCGAGGGCTTCGAGCGTATCCACCGCACCAACCTGGTGGGCATGGGCGTGCTGCCGCTGCAGTTCCAGGAGGGCACCACCCGCAAGACGCTGGGCATCGACGGCACCGAGACCTACGACGTCGAGGGCGAACCGGCCCCGGGCGCCACCCTGACCCTGGTGATCCATCGCCAGGACGGCAGCCGCGAGGAGGTTCCGGTGATCTGCCGCCTGGACACCCAGGACGAGCTCAGCATCTACTCCGCCGGCGGCATCCTCCAGCGCTTCGCCAAGGAGTTCATGGGCGAGCGCCCGGACGCGGAGGCCGCGAGTAGCTGAGAGGCACCCCCTCTCCCCCGACCCCTCTCCCGCGAGGGGAGAGGGGAGCGAGAAGGCAGCCCGGGCGAGCATTGCCGCGCCTCTGTCGCCACGGGAGGCGCGAACCGACAAAGCCTACCCTTACACGGGAGCCATGGCTCGACAAAGCTCTCCCCTTCACGGGAGGCACGGACTGACAAGGCCTTGCCTTCGCGGAGGCCATGGACCGACAAAGCTTTCTCTTCATGGGGAGGCACGGACTGACAAGGCCTTGCCTTCGTGGAGGCCATGGACCGACAAAGCTTTCCCTTCATGGGGAGGCAAGGACCGACACGGCCTTTCCGTTCACGGGAGGCGAGGACCAACAAAGCCCCTCTCCCTTCATGGGAGAGGGGTTGGGGAGAGGGTGAAACGGACATCAACCCGGTCACGGAGGACCACTATGAACCAGCGAGGCTTCGCGAAATCGCTGCGCCGGAACATGACGGACGCCGAACGGCTGTTGTGGCGCCACCTGCGCGCCCATCGCCTGAATGGCCAAAAATTCCGCCGCCAGCAGCCCATCGGCCCGTACATCGTGGACTTCGTCCACTTCCGCGCACGGTTGATCGTCGAATGTGACGGCGGCCAGCACAACGAAAGTGCCGCCGACCACCGCCGCGACACCTGGCTCCAGGCACAGGGCTTCACGGTCCTGCGCTACTGGAACCACCAGATACTGAATGAGACGGACAACGTACTGAACGACATTCACAATGCCCTCCATGCCCCGCCGCTCCCCGCCGGAGACGGGTCGGGCGAAAGGGGTACGTGACCAGCGGCCCTCGACCTGGATAACCCCACGTCCCCCTCTCCCCTCGCGGGAGAGGGGTCAGGGGAGAGGGGGGAGAGAGGGAAATACGGAGCAACCGACATGACCCACGCACCGCAGATCCGCATCCCCGCCACCTACATGCGCGGTGGCACCAGCAAGGGTGTGTTCTTCGGGCTCGATGACCTCCCGGAAGCCGCCCAGCAGCCCGGCCCGGCCCGCGATGCCCTGCTGCTGCGCGTCATCGGCAGTCCCGACCCGTACGGCAAGCACACCGACGGCATGGGCGGCGCCACCTCATCCACCTCCAAGACCGTGATCCTGTCGAAGAGCGACAGCCCCGATCACGACGTCAACTACCTCTTCGGCCAGGTCTCCATCGACAAGCCCTTCATCGACTGGAGCGGTAACTGCGGCAATCTCACCGCGGCGGTGGGCGCCTTCGCCATCGAGCGCGGCCTCATCGACCCCGAGCGCATCCCCGAGAACGGCTACTGCACCGTGCGTATCTGGCAGGCCAACATCGAGAAGACCATCATCGCCCACATCCCCATCACTGACGGCGCGGTGCAGGAGACCGGCGACTTCGAGCTGGATGGCGTCACCTTCCCCGCCGCCGAGATCCGGATCGAGTTCATGAATCCCGCGGACGGCGGCGGCGCCATCTTCCCCACCGGCAACCTCGTGGACGCCCTGGAAGTGCCGGGCGTTGGCACGTTCGAGGCCACCATGATCAACGCCGGCATCCCCACCATCTTCGTCAACGCCGAGGACATCGGCTACACCGGCACCGAGCTCCAGGGCGCGATCAACGAGGACGCCAGGGCCCTGGAGATGTTCGAGACCATCCGCGCCCACGGCGGCGTGCGCATGGGCCTGTTCGAGGACGTAGCCGAGGCCGCCAACCGCCAGCACACGCCCAAGATCGCGTTCGTCGCCCCGCCGAAGGGCTACACCGCCTCCAGCGGCAAGGCGGTGAAGGCCGAAGACATCGATGTGCTCGTCCGCGCCCTGTCCATGGGCAAGCTCCACCACGCCATGATGGGCACCGCGGCCGTCGCCATCGCCACCGCCGCCGCCATTCCCGGCACACTGGTGAACCTCGCCGCCGGCGGCGGCGACCGCAACGCCGTCCACTTCGGACACCCCAGCGGCACCCTGCGCGTGGGCGCCGAGGCCAAACAGGTGGACGGCGCCTGGACCGTGGAGAAGGCCATCATGAGCCGTAGTGCGCGGGTGCTGATGGAGGGCTGGGTGCGGGTGCCGGGGGATGCGTTCTAGTCGTCCCGCATGCGGCCTGGGCTACCCGGACCGTTTCGCCCTCTCCCCAACCCCTCTCCCGTCCAGGGAGAGGGGCTAGAGAGTTGTCGTGATCGAACGTCGTGGCGCTCTCATACTCCCTTTTCCCGTCCAGGGCGAGGGATTGGAGACTTGTCGTGATCGAATGCTGTGGCGTCCCCATACTCCCTCCCCTGTCCAGGGTGAGGGATTGGAGGTTTGTCGCGATCGAACATCGTGGTGCTCTCATACTCCCCTCTCCCCCTCGCGGGAGAGGGGTAGGGGGAGAGGGGGATAGTCGCGATAGCGGCTTGTTTCTCTTTCAACGTTTCAAGGGTTTAGACCCGCGGCTACCGACACCAAGAATGACTACGCGGGATATCCATGTCGCCGGCCGGATACCCCATCGAACAAAGCGGCATTCAGGAGGAGGCGACCATGAGCACCAGCACTGGATCGTCCCAGCGTCCGGACTACGATAAGGCGCTCCGGGACATCGCCGAGTACGTGGTCAACACGGAGATCACGTCCACGCAGGCGTACGAGACCGCCCGCTACGATCTGATGGACACCCTGGCCTGCGCAATGCTGGCGCTGCAGTACCCGGCCTGCACCAAGCTGCTTGGGCCGGTGGTCGAGGGAGCGGACATGCCGAATGGCGTGAAGGTGCCGGGCACGCATTTCCGGCTGGACCCGGTGACCGCGGCCTGGAACATCGGCGCGATGGTGCGCTGGCTGGACTTCAATGACACCTGGCTGGCGGCGGAGTGGAACCATCCTTCGGACAACCTGGGTGCCATCCTCGCGATCTCGGATCACCTCTCCCGCCGCGCGGTGACCGAGGGCCGGACGCCGATGACGGTGCGCGATCTGCTCACCGCGATGATCAAGGCGCACGAGATCCAGGGCATCCTGGGGCTGGAGAACAGCTTCAACCGTGTCGGCCTGGACCACGTAATGCTGGTGCGAATCGCTTCCTCCTGCGTGTCCATGGGCCTGCTCGGCGGTGACGCGGACGACGTCACCAACGTGGCGTCCCACGCCTTCATCGACGGCTCCGCTCTGCGCGCATACCGCCATGCCCCGCAGGCCGGCCCGCGCAAGAGCTGGGCGGCGGGTGACGCCTCCTCCCGCGGGCTGCGGTTGGCACTGATCGTGGACAAGGGGGAGATCGGCTATCCCAAGGCGCTGTCAGCGTCCACCTGGGGCTTCAGCGACGTGCTGTTCAAGGGCAACGAGCTGCAGTTCAGCCGGGGCTACGGCAGCTATGTGATGGAGAACATCCTGTTCAAGCTCTCCTTCCCGGCGGAGTTCCACGCCCAGACTGCCTGCGAGGCGGCGATGACCCTGCACCCCCAGGTCAGCGACCGCCTCGACGAGATCGAGCGCGTGGTCATCGAGACCCAGGAGGCAGGCGTTCGCATCATCGACAAGACCGGCCCCCTCAACAATCCCGCCGACCGCGACCATTGCATCCAGTACATGACCGCCGTGCCGTTGATCTTCGGCCGTCTCACTGCCGAGGACTACGAGGATCACGTCGCCGCGGATCCGCGCATCGATGCCTTGCGCGGGAAGATGGAGGTGGTGGAGAACGAGCAGTTCTCGAAGGACTACCTCGACCCGGAGAAGCGCTCCATCGGCAACGCGGTGCAAGTGTTCTTCACCGACGGCAGCAAGACCGAGCGGGTCGCCGTGGAGTACCCCATCGGCCACCGCCGCCGCCGCGAGGAAGGCATTCCGGTACTGGTGGAGAAGTTCGAGAAGGCGCTCGCCACGCGTTTCGCCCCCAGGCAGGCCGAGCGCATCAAGCGCGCCTGCTCCGACCGGCAGACACTCGAGGCCATGCCGGTACACGAGTTCGTGGATTTGTGGGCGCTCTGACAGAGGGTGGCGCCAGGCTTGTGCCGTGCGATGCGGCGGAATCGGGAGTTCCAATTGCCGCTGAGTTGAAAGTGCAAAGTACAAAGTTGCAAGACGATCCCGGCACCCGTGCTTGCTACTTTACTAACCTTGCAGGAAATATTGTCAGGTCTCAGCGCCACTGCGCGGCGGCTCGGCAAGGCGCGTGAGCGCCGGCGT